>SECS01000149.1 GCA_004211435.1 Novosphingobium sp.
ACGTTGCCCTGCGTGTCGCCGAAGACCTGGACCTCGATGTGCCGCGGCGAGAGGATGTACTTCTCGATCAGCACGTGGTCGTTGCCGAACGAGTTCGCCGCCTCGCGCTGGCACGAGGCGAGGCTGTCGACGAAGTCCGCGGGGATTTCGACCAGCCGCATGCCCTTGCCACCACCGCCGGCGACGGCCTTGATCAGCACCGGATAGCCGATCTTGCCGGCTTCCTCGGCGAGATGCGCCGGGTCCTGGTTCTCGCCCATGTAGCCGGGCGTGACGGGCACGCCGGCCGCCGCCATCAGCTTTTTGGCCGCGTCCTTGAGGCCCATCGCGGTGATCGACGAAGGCTTGGGCCCGACCCAGACGAGCCCGGCGTCGGCGACGGCCTGGGCAAAAGCGGCGTTCTCCGAAAGGAAGCCGTAACCCGGATGGATCGCCTCGGCGCCGGTGGCTTTAGCCGCGGCGATGATCTTTTCGCCGATCAGGTAAGACTCGCGCGCCGGCGCCGGGCCGATGTGCACGGCCTCGTCGGCGAGCTGGACGTGGAGCGCCTGGGCGTCGGCATCGGAATAGACCGCGACGGTGCGAATACCGAGCCGCCGCGCCGTGCGGATGACCCGGCAGGCGATCTCGCCGCGGTTGGCGATGAGGAGGGATTGGATCATGGTCATCACATCCTGAACACGCCGAACTGCGGCCGGTCGGGTATCGGCGCCTCGAGGCTCGCCGCGAGGGCGAGGCCGAGCACGTCGCGCGTCTGCGCGGGGTCGATCACGCCGTCGTCCCAGAGCCGCGCGGTCGCATAGTAGGGGTTGCCCTCGTCCTCGTACTTCTGGCGGACGGGCGCCTTGAAGGCCTCGGCCTCCTCGGGCGTCCAGCTCGCGGCGTCGCGGTGGACCGTGGCGAGCACCGAGGCGGCCTGCTCGCCGCCCATCACCGAGATGCGCGCGTTGGGCCAGGTGAACAGGAAGCGCGGCGCATAGGCGCGGCCGCACATGCCGTAGTTGCCCGCGCCGAACGAGCCGCCGATCAGCACGGTGATCTTGGGCACGGTCGCGGTGGCGACGGCGGTGACCAGCTTGGCGCCGTGCTTGGCGATGCCCTCGGCCTCGTACTTGCCGCCGACCATGAAGCCCGAGATGTTCTGGAGGAACAACAGCGGGATCTTGCGCTGGCAGGCGAGCTCGATGAAGTGCGCGCCCTTCTGCGCTGATTCCGAGAACAGCACGCCGTTGTTGGCGAGGATCGCCACTGGATAGCCCTGGATATGCGCGAAGCCGCAGACCAGGCTCGAACCGTAGAGCGCCTTGAACTCGTGGAACTCGCTGCCGTCGACGAGGCGCGCGATCACCTCGTGCACGTCGTAGGGCGCGCGCACGTCCTCGGGGATGATGCTGTAGAGATCCTCGGCCGGGTACTTGGGCTCGCGCGCTTCCTGGATATTGAGGCCGTGCGCGTGCCGCGGGCCGAGGTGCGAGACGACGTCGCGCACGATCGTCAGCGCGTGCTCGTCGTCCTCGGCGAGGTGGTCGGTCACGCCCGACTTGCGGCTGTGGAGATCGCCGCCGCCGAGGTCCTCGGCGCTGATCACCTCGCCCGTCGCCGCCTGCACCAAAGGCGGGCCGGCGAGGAAGATCGTGCCCTGCTCCTTCACGATCACGCTCTCATCGGACATCGCCGGCACATAGGCGCCGCCGGCGGTGCACGAGCCCATGACGCAGGCGATCTGCGGGATGCCCTTGGCGCTCATCTGCGCCTGGTTGAAGAAGATGCGGCCGAAGTGGTCGCGGTCGGGGAAGACCTCGGCCTGGTGCGGCAGGTTGGCGCCGCCGCTGTCGACCAGATAGACGCAGGGCAGGTTGTTCGCCTCGGCGATTTCCTGCGCGCGCAGGTGCTTCTTGACCGTCAGCGGGTAATAGGTGCCGCCCTTCACCGTCGCGTCGTTGCAGACGATCATCACCGGCCTGCCCGAGACCTGGCCGATCGCGGCGATCATGCCCGCGCCGGGAATGTCCTCGCCATAGACGCCGTCGGCGGCGAGCTGGCCGATCTCGAGCAGCGGCGAGCCCGGATCGAGCAGGCGCTCGACGCGGTCGCGCGGGAGCAGCTTGCCGCGGCTCGTGTGCCGCTCGCGCGACTTGGCATTGCCGCCGAGCGCGGCCGTGGCGACGCGCTCGCGCAGCTCGGCGGCGAGCGCGCGGTTGTGCGCGGCGCGGGCCTGGGCCTCGGGACTGTCGGGGTTGAGTGCGGTCTGGAGCACCGGCGCGCTCATCGAAGATCCTCTCGTGTCGTCTGTTGCCGGCTATCTAGCCCCGTGCGGCGCCGTGCGGAAATTGAAAGAATCGCCGCCGCGTAATAGACAGTGTCTATGATAGACCAATATATGCTGCGCTATTTCCTGGCCGTGGCCGAGACCGGCAATTTCAGCCGCGCGGCCAAGAGCGTCAGCGTGACGCAGCCAACGCTCTCGGCCGGGATCGCCAAGCTCGAGCGTCAGCTCGGCACCCGGCTGTTCGATCGCGACCGCCAGGGCGTGGCGTTGACCCCCGCGGGCAGCCGCTTCCTCGCCCGCGCCCGCCGCATCGCCGAGGAATACGACCGCGCGCTGCAGGACATCCAGCACCGTCCCGAGCCGAGCGTGCTGCGCGTGGGCGTGCTCAACACGGTCCCGACGGCGACGGTCGAGCACCTCTTGGTGCGGCACGGCGAGAGCGGCGGCAACGAGGTCGTCGAACTGCTCGACGGCAGCGAGCGCGACCTCGCCGAACGGCTCGATCGCGGCCGGCTCGACCTGGCGCTGACCGTGATCCGCCCACACCATGCGCGCTTCAAGCCCGAGCTGCTCGCGCGCGAGCGCTACCTGATGGTCCTGCCGCGCGACCATCCTTTCGCCCAGGCCGAGCGCGTCGCGCCCGAGGATCTCGCCGGCGACCGCATGGTCGTGCGCCGCCACTGCGAGGCCCTGCCCGAGATCGACCGGTTCTTCACCGCGCGCGGCGTGCGGCCGCGCTTCGTGCTCAAGACGACCAGCGACCAGCGCGTGCTGGCCGTGGTCCGCGCCGGCCAGGGCGTAGGCATGATGCCCGAGAGCTTCGCCGATCCGATGGTTTCGATGGTCCGCGTCGCCGACTTCGCGCTGACGCGCGATATAGGCGTACTCTATGCTGCGGGGCGCGAACCCGAGGCTTTCGCCGGCAGTTCGTTCCTTTCGCTGCTGCGCGAGCACTACGGAACGATTGGTTCGAAATAGCCAATCTTGCATCCGTCACCATCTTAGTTCATTTTTCGAACAAATAAACTAAGGGAGAGCCAGGATGGAAACGAGTCGTCGTAAGTTTGCCATGGGAACCGCCGCCGCTGCAGGGCTTGCCGCCGCATCGGCGCTGCCCGGAATCGCGCGCGCCAAGACCGCGGGCGAACCCGTGGTCGAAACGCGCGCGGGCAAGGTGCGCGGCGTGCTCGCCGATGGGGTCTACAGCTTCAAGGGCATTCCCTACGGCGCGCCGACCGGCGGCAAGAACCGCTTCCTGCCACCGCGCGCGGCCGAGCCCTGGACCGGGATCAAGGACTGCCTCGGCTGGGGCAACATGGCGCCGCAGGGCCAGTCGACCGCCAATCCCTCGGCCGGCATGGGCGCCGAGATGGGCAAGTTCTTCGGCACGGCCGCGGGCACGCAGACCCCGGTCAGCGAGGACTGCCTGTTCCTCAACGTCTTCACAGCTGCGCTCGACGAGGGCGCCAAGCGGCCGGTCATGGTCTGGATCCACGGCGGCGGCTTCGCCATCGGCACCGGCGCCGGCCCGCGCACCGACGGATCGAACCTCGCGCGCAACCAGGGCGTGGTCTCGGTCTCGCTCAACCACCGGCTCGGCGCGATGGGCTATGCCTATCTCGGCGGCTTCGATCCCGAATTCGCACGGAGCGGCAACCAGGGTCAGCTCGACCTGATCCTCGCGCTCGAATGGGTGCGCGATAACATCGCCCGCTTCGGCGGCGATCCCGACCGCGTGATGATCCACGGCGAGAGCGGCGGCGGCGCCAAGATCTGCACCCTGCTCGGCATGCCCAAGGCGCAGAGCCTGTTCCGCCGCGCCGCGCTGCAGAGCGGCACGGCGACGCATGTACCGACCATCGACGGCGCGACCGAATGGGCCGAGATGCTGCTCAAGGAAGTCGGGCTCGACCGCGCCAATTTCCGCAAGCTGCAGGACGTGCCGATGCAGCAGATCCTCGAGGCCCAGGCCAGGATGGAGAAGGCCGGCCGCCCCGGCCCGCGCCGCGGCTTCGTCCCCACCGCGGGCACGCCCGACCTGCCCATGCAGCCGGTCGAGGCGGTCGCCGCCGGCCACTGCGACAAGCCGCTGGTGATCGGCAGCGTCATGCACGAGATGGCGCTGATGCTGATGGGCATGGGCGTCGATCCGCGCTCCATCGACGAAGGCAAGCTTGCCCAGATGTCGGGCATGTTCTTCGCCGACAAGGCGCCCGCGCTCGTCGCCGGCTACAAGGCCAACCACCCCGACTATACGCCCGGCGACCTGATGGTGCGGATGTGGTCGGATTCGATGCGCATGGGCGAAATCGAGCTGGCCGAAGCCGCGGCCAAGGCGGGCAAGGCGCCGGCCTACATGTATCTGTTCGACTGGCAGAGCCCGGTCCTGCCGCACCTCAAGGCCGCGCACGGCATCGACGGCTCGTTCTACTTCGACAACACCGAGGCGCTGCCGATCACCGAGAAGAACGCGGGCGCACGGCTACTGGCGCGGCGCGCGAGCACGGCCTGGGCCAACTTCGCCAAGACCGGCACGCCCGCGGCGCAGGGCCTGCCGGCCTGGCCCGCCTACAGCGCGGACAAGCGCGAGACGATGATCCTCGCCGCAGAACCGCACATCGAGAACGACCCGCTGGGCAAGGACCGCGAACTGCGCGTCCGCACCACCGGCTATCTATAACGGAGCGACGAGACGAATGCTGCACGCCTTGCAAGAAGCCTTCACCGGCGAAAACATGCTGACGACCTGGCTGGTCCTGTTCCTGGCCAGCGGGCTCGTCGCCGGGCTCGTCACCGGCTTCTTCAAGGCGCGCAAGATTCAGCCCAAGGGCTTCAAGTGGAAGATCTTCGGCCAGGAAGCGCTGGTCGCCTTGGTCACCCTGGCGATCTCGGGCACCGTGCTCGGCTTCGGCCAGACCTGGCTACGCCAGAACGGCTGGATCGCCTTCCAGCAAGGCCCGGCCGCATGGTGGGAAATCGCGCTCGAATACGGCGCCTACTTCCTCGGCTTCGACACCTATTTCTACTGGCTGCACCGCTGGATGCACAAGGAGCCGGTCTATTCGTGGGTGCACAAGCTGCACCACCACTCGACCGCGCCGAACCTGCTGACGACCCTGTCGGTCAACCCGCTCGAATCGCTGATCAACGGCGGCTTCCTGCCGCTGTTCCTCGCGCTCTACAGCGTCCACCCGGAATCGCTGGCGCTGATGGGGCCGACGACGATCATCATGGGGTTCTACGTCCACTCGGGCTACGAGTTCTTCCCGCGCTGGTGGAACAAGAGCTGGGCGACCAAGTGGTTCATCACCGCCACCTTCCACGACCAGCACCACAAGTATTTCAACTACAACTTCGGCGGCTACACGACGATTTGGGACCGCATCTGCGGCACCATGCGCAAGAAGTTCGAGAGCGATTTCGAGAATCCCAGGGGTCGCAAGCCGGCGCGCCAGGGCGATGCTCCCGCCGGCGATCCGCAGCCGGCTTGACTTGAAGCCAGGCTTGCCGCCCCTTGCGCGCGAGAAAAACGTGCGCAGGGAACAGGATCATGATGGCGCCATCGGACATGACGGGAAGAGTCGCGCTGGTGACCGGCGCGGCGGCGGGACTCGGACGAGCAAGCGCGATCCGACTTGCAGAAGTCGGCGCCGACCTGGCGATCACCGACGTGGCCGAGGCCGGGCTCGAAGAGACCGCACAGACGATCCGCGCGCTGGGGCGCAAGGTGCTGGTCCTGCCGCTCGACCTCTCGCAGCGTGCCAACTGCCGCACCGCGGTCGAACGGGCGGTGGCAGAATTCGGCCGGCTAGACGCGCTGTGCAACGTCGCGGGCGTGATGATCCCCGGCCCCAGCGCGACCATGACCGACGAGGCCTGGGACCTGACCATGGCGGTCAATCTCGCCGCGCCGTTCTTCCTGATCCGCGCGGCGATCCCGCACCTGCTCGAAGCGAAAGGCGCGGTGGTCAACGTCACCTCCTGCGCGGCCTTCCAGGGCCAGGCCTATTTCGCCGCCTATTGCGCGACCAAGTCAGGGCTCGCCAACATGACCAAGGCGCTGGCGATGGAATTCACCAACCAGCCGCTGCGGGTGAACGCGGTTGCGCCCGGCGGGATGATGACCGGGCTGACCGACGGCATGAAGCTGCTCCCGCCCGACACCGACTGGCCGCTGGTCCAGCGCATCGGCAGCCCGCGCGGGCTCTGCGAGATCGAGGACGTGGCCGAGACCGTGGCCTTCCTCGCGACCGATGCGGCGCGCGGCTACCACGGCTCGGTGATCCAGATCGATGCGGGGGTAACGGCCGGGTAGGTCCCTAGAGGACCCGCGGGTCCACCACCGTCCGCACCGGCGCCAGCGGCCCCGACATCTCGGCCAAGGTTTTCTCCACCCCCGACAGCCCGACGCGCGCGCCGAGCCAGGGGGTGACGTCGATCGAGCCGTCGGCGATCGCGCGCAGCGCCGTCGCCATGTCCTGCGGCTCCTCGCCGCCGGCGAACTGGACGTTGAGCCGCTTGTTCTGCGCCGCGAAGACGAACAGCGCTTCCTCGTCCATGCAATAGCCGCCCATGACGATCCGCCCGTCGAACGGCGCGGCCTCGATGATCCGCTGCAGCATGCCCTTCTGGCCGACGCATTCGTAGATCAGGTTGGGCACGCGGTTGCCGAAATCGGGGAGCGGCGCGTGCGGCGATATCTCGCGCGGATCGACCGCAATATGCGCGCCGGCCTTGATCGCCAGTTCGCGCCGCCCGGCATGGAAATCGGCGGCGATGATCGGGGCAATGCCCATCAGCTTGAGCCCGGCGATGACGCCCAGCCCGATCGCGCCGCAACCGAGCACCAGCGTGGCATCGTCCTTGGTCGGACGGCCGCGACGCGCGTGCTCGAGCCCGACCGCGAGCGGCTCGACCATGGCGGCGTGGTCGTCGTCGAGATCGCCGGGGACCTCGATCATGATCTCCTCGTCGAGCAGCATCAGCTCGCCGAAGCCGCCCGGGCAATCGTGGCTGTAGCCGATCACCGCATGCGCGCCGTCCTGGCGCATGATCGGCACCGAAGTGACCTTGCGCCCCGGCGCGACCGCGCGGCGGCTGCCCGGGCCGTAGTCGATTACCTCGCCGACGAATTCGTGGCCGGGCACGAAGGGCCGGCCGAAGTCGAGCGCGGCATAAGGCCCGCCGAGCCGGCGCGACAGGTCGATGATGTTCTGCCCGGCGTGAAGGAAGTGCACGTCCGAGGCGCAGAGCCCGCAAGAATGCGTGCGCACCAGCGCCTGGCCCTTGCCGGGCACGGGATCGGGCTGCTCGCCGATGTGGACCTTGCCGTTTTCGAAGTAGGCGGCTTTCATGCTTTAACCCTTGAGTACGGAGTAGGAGGGATCCTCGCGGTCGCGCCGGCTGCGCGGATTGCCGGGCAGCGGCGTGACCTCGGTCATCGTGCCGTAGTCGACCAGGCAGTCGCGCCGATCGATCGCCCAGTCGCCGTCGCGCTTCGACCAGCTATCGACGTAGCGCGCCCAGAAGGCATGCTCGATCACGCGCGCGCCGTCCTGCCGCTGCAGGGTGGCGTAGACGTAGGACTCGCTGCCCGCCTTGTCCCCGTCGAGCTCGACGATGACGTTGGTCACCTGGTGCGAATGGTGGAGAAACTCGCGGTGCTTCTCGCAGATGTAGTCGATCCAGCCGCGCCCCGAGCCGACATAGCCGGGGCTGAAATCGGCATGGCTGTCCTCGTGGAACACCGAATGGCCGACGGGCACGTCGAGCCGGTCGACCGAGCGGCAGTAGCGGTA
>SECS01000150.1 GCA_004211435.1 Novosphingobium sp.
TGATATTGCGGATGTGCTCGCATCCCATCATGCCGGTGCCGAGGATGCCGTAACGGATTGTCTGTGCCATGAGCCCTGTGCCAATAGGTGGGGTATGACAGCCCCTACACCCGAACCCGTGCCGCTCGGCAAGAGCGGGATTTCCGTTTCGCCCATCGCCTGGGGCATGTGGCGCTTCGCCGGCGTCGATGTCGCCACGGCCCGCGCGCGCATCGAGGCGGCGCTGGAGATCGGCATCACCCTGTTCGACACGGCCGACATCTACGGCATCGACGGCCCCGGTTTCGGTTCGGCCGAGGAACTGTTCGGCGAGGTCCTGGCCGAGGCGCCGGGGCTCGGCAAGCAGATGGTCATCGCCACCAAGGGCGGCATCGTCCCCGGCGTGCCCTATGACAGCAGCGCCGCTTATCTCGAGTCCGCGCTCGACGCCTCGCTGCGGCGGATGAAGCTCGATCACGTCGATCTCTGGCAGGTGCACCGGCCCGACATCCTGACGCACCCCGAGGATTTGGCGAAGACGCTGGCGCGCATGGTCGAGAGCGGCAAGGTCCGCGCGGTCGGCGTGTCGAACTTCACCGCCGGCCAGGTCGCGGCGCTGCAGACCCACCTGCCCTTCCCGCTCGCAAGCGTTCAGCCCGAGTTCTCGCCCTGGCACAGCGCCCCCGTCTGGGACGGCGTGCTCGACCAGGCCCAGGCGCTCGGCGCCTCGGTGCTCGCCTGGTCGACGCTCGGCGGCGGTCGGATCAGCCTGCCCGGCCCGGTCACCGCCTTGATCGAGCACAAGGCGCAGGAGACCGGCGTGGCCAAGGCTGCCGCGGCCTACGCCTGGGTCCTGGCCCATCCGGCGCGACCGATCCCGATCGTCGGCAGCCAGCAGCCCGAGCGCATCCGCGAGGCTGCCGATGCCTTCAAGGTCGAGTGGACCCGCGCCGAGTGGTACGAGGTGCTCCAGGCCTCGACCGGAGAACGCTTGCCGTGAACGCCCCGCTGCCGCCCTGCGAAGTCTCCTGGTTCTCGGCGCTCTGCGACGACGACTACGAATTCCTCGGGCAACCCGATCCCATGCTCCAGTCGAGCTGGGAGCATTGCCGCGACATCGTGCTCCAGGCCGACAGCGCGGGCTTCGACAATATCCTGCTGCCTTCGGGCTATGCCCTGGGCATCGACACCACGGCCTTCGCCGCGGCGATCGCGGGCCTGGTCAAGCGCATCCGCCTGCTGATGGCTGTGCGTGTCGGTGAAAGCTGGCCGCCTCAGCTCGCGCGCCAGATCGCGACGATCGATCAAATGCTTGGAGGTCGCCTGGCGATCAACATCATCTCGAGCGAGATGCCCGGCGAGACCCTGGCTTCCGGCCCGCGCTATGCGCGCACGGTCGAGGCGATGCACATCCTGCGCGAACTGCTCGACGGCCGCTCGCTCGACCACCAGGGCGAGTTCTGGAAGCTCAAGCTCGATCCGCCGCGGCTGACGACGGTCTCGGGCCGCAGCCCGCAGTTCTACTTCGGCGGGCTTTCCGAAGACGCGCGCGAGGCCGCGGCCAAGGGCGCCGACGTCTACCTGATGTGGCCCGACACGATGCCCGCGGTGCGCGAGATCATCGCCGACCTGCGCGCCCGCGCCGCGCGCGAAGGCCTCACCTTGCGCTTCGGCTACCGCGCGCATGTCGTCGTGCGTGAGACCGAGGAGGAGGCGCGGATCGCCGCCGACCGCCTGCTCTCGAAGCTCGACGACGAGATCGGCCGCGCGATCCGCGCCCGGTCGCTCGACAGCCAGTCGGCCGGCGTCGCGCGCCAGGCGCAGCTGCGCGAGGCGGCAGGTGGCGACGGCTTCGTCGAGGACAACCTGTGGACCGGCATCGGCCGCGCCCGCTCGGGCTGCGGCGCGGCGATCGTGGGCAATCCCGACCAGGTCCTGGCCAAGCTGAACGCCTATCGGGCCGAGGGGATCGAAGCCTTCATCCTCTCGGGCTATCCCCACGCGGCCGAGGCGGACCTGTTCGCCCGCCACGTCCTGCCGAAACTCGATCATGGGCCGCTGGGCTAGGCTCTGGATTTCCCCGCAGATCGGTGCACTATTGCGCAGAGAGGGCCGGTCGCGCGCGAATGATACTCAACTAGTATAGTTGACATTCAAGACAAGAAGCTCTCATGCCGGCGCCATGCCGACCGAGGGACGAGGAATGGGTTTCGCAAGCCAGAGCCGCCAGTTCGACGAACTGGGCTATGCCGTATTCGAGAGCGTGCTGACGGGTAACCTGCTCGACCTGCTGCGCGAATGCTGCGACGATTTCGTCACGCGCGAAGATGCGCGGATGGACGCGGCGGGCGTGGACACACTGGGCATCACCCACCGCGGCAAGCGCTATTTCGCCAACGAGTGCCAGCGCGAGGAGCCGCGACTGCGGCAGATGCTGTTCAGCGAGACGATGGCCGAGGTCTGCCGCGCGACCCTGGGCGACACCGCCTACTTCTTCTTCGACCAGTATGTCGTCAAAGGCCCCGAAGGCGGCATGCCGTTCTCGTGGCATCAGGATTCGGGCTATGTCGTCGGCAACGGCGGCCCGGCCGACCACGCGCCCTATCTGACCTGCTGGTGCACGCTCGACGACGCCACGCTCGACAACGGCACGGTCCGCGTCGTGCCCGGCACCCACCGCGGCGGCGTGCTCTCGCACGAGCGGCTTGCGGGCAGCAACGATCTCGCGCTCAAGGTCGACGAGAGCCAGGCCGTCGCGCTCGAAGTGCCCGCGGGCTCGATCGTCGCCTTTTCCAGCCGCACGCTCCACGCCACGGGCAGCAACCGCACCGACCGCCCGCGCCGCATCTATCTGGCGCAATACACGCCCGAGGTAATGCTCAATCCCGGCACGCGGCAGTTGCGGCGCAACGCCATTCCGCTGATCCAGCACGGCCGCCAGGTCACCTTTGCGTGAAGGAAGAGAGCGCGTGATCCTGTCCCCCCGCCGCCGCTGGCTGCTGTTCGCGCTGGCGCTGACCGCCTCGATCCTCAACCTCGTCGATCGCCAGATCATCGCCGTGCTCAAGCCGGTGATCGCCGCCGACCTCGGCTGGAGCGACAACGACTACGGCACGCTCGCCGCCTGGTTCCAGGGCTCGGCCGCGGTCGCCTTCCTGTTCACCGGCTGGATCGCCGACAAGCTCGGCGTCAAATGGGCCAACCCGCTCGGCGTGGTCACCTGGTCGATCGCCGCGATCGCGCATGCCTGGGCCTTCACCATGGGCCAGTTCATCGTCGTGCGCGCGGCGCTCGGCGCGACCGAGGCGATGGGCACGCCCACGGGCATCAAGACGATCGCGACGATCTTCCCGCCGCACCTGCGCTCCTTCGCCTTCGGCCTGTCGAACGCGGTAGGCTCGGTCGGCGCGATCCTTGCGCCGCTGGGCATACCGCTGCTCGCCGCGCTCTATGGCTGGCGCGCGGCCTTCGTCATCGCCGGCCTGCTCGGCTTCGTCTGGGCCGCGGCCTGGTTGATCGCGACGCGCGGGCTCAAGTTCGATGCGCCGCCGGTACAGGCGCGCACCATGCCCGAGGCCGACGAAGACGCGGCTCCCGACTATGGCCCGATCGTCCGCGACCGCCGCACCTGGGGCATCGCCGTGGCCAAGGTGCTGTCGGATTCGACCTGGTGGCTGATGCTGTTCTGGATGCCCGACTTCTTCAACCGCCAGTTCGGACTTTCGGGCACGGCGCTCGGGCCGCCGCTGGCCATCGCCTACACGGGCGCGGCGATCGGCTCCGTGATCGCCGGCGGCCTCGCCACGCGGCTGCTGGTGCGCGGACTGCCGCTCGACCGCGTGCGCAAGGGCACGATGCTGGTATCGGCGCTGGTCGTCGTGCCGATCCCCTTCGCACTCCAGGCGCAGGAGGTCTGGCAGGCGACCCTGATCCTGGCGCTGGCGCTGGCCGGGCACCAGGGCTTCTCGACCACGCTGTTCGCGGTGATCTCCGACGTGACGCCGCAGGCCAAGGTCGGCCGCGTCACCGCCTTCGGCGCCTTCTGCGGCAACCTCGGCGGCATGGCCATCGCCAAGATCGCCGGCTTGGTGCTCAGCGCCGGGCTCGGCTATTCGCCGCTGTTCCTCTTCGCCGCGGTATCGTACCTGCTGGCGCTCGGCTGGATCCAGCTGCTCATGCCGCGCATCCGCCGGGCCGAGCCGGGGAGTGCCCCGGCCTTCGCGGGAGGACACTGATGACCGACAAGAAGCAGGGCGTCCTCCTCGCCGCCGCCGGGCCCGGCGAACCGCACGCCGCCTTCACGATCCCCGCCGAGCCCATGTTCGAGACGCGCACGGGCGACCTCGCCCTGCCGCGCAACGGCAAGAAGCCGCGCAACATCGTCGTGATCCTGACCGACGACCACCGCTACGACGCGATGGGCTTCATGGGCACGCAGGACTTCATCGAGACGCCGCAGCTCGACCGGCTGGCGCGCGAGGGCGCGCATTTCCGCAACGCCTTCGTCACCACGGCGCTCTGCAGCCCGAGCCGCGCGACGATCTTCACCGGGCTCTACGCGCACCAGCACAAGGTGGTCGACAACAACCACGCGATCGCGCCGGGGCTCGTGTTCTTCCCCGAATACCTCCAGGCCGCGGGCTACGAGACCGCTTTCATCGGCAAGTGGCACATGGGGCTCGAAGGCGACGATCCGCAGCCGGGCTTCAATCGCTGGATCAGCTTCAAGGGCCAGGGCGACTACTGGCCCAACGGTGACGGGCTCAACGTCGACGGCGAACGCATCGAGCAGGACGGCTACCTGACCGACGTGCTCAACGACTTCGCGATGGACTGGCTCGAGAGCCGCGACCGCGAGAAGCCGTTCATGCTGTTCCTCGCGCACAAGGCGGTCCACGCCGAGTTCTATCCGGCACCGCGCCACGAGGGGAAGTTTTCGGACGGCACCTTCCGCTATCCCGAGACGATGGCCGCGGGCGCGCCCGGGCGGCCGATGTGGGTCGAGAACCAGCGCAATTCGTGGCACGGGGTCGACTTCGCCTATCACGCCAATCTCGACATCGGCGATTACTACAAGCGCTACATGGAAACCTTCCTCGCCGTCGACGAGGGTATCGGCCGGATCATGGCGCACCTCGAGGAGCGCGGCGAGCTCGATGACACGCTGATCCTCTACATGGGCGACAACGGCTTCATGTTCGGCGAGCACGGGCTGATCGACAAGCGCACGGCCTATGAGGAATCGATGCGCATTCCGATGCTGGCGCGCTGCCCGGCGCTGTTCGGCGCAGGGGTGCAGGTCGACCAGGTCGTCGCCAATCTCGACGTGGCCCCCTGGCTGCTCGGCGTCGCCGGGCTCGAGGCGCCCGACTGGATGGAAGGCCAGGACGTCGCGCCCTTGTTGCGTGGCGAGGACGTTCCGTGGCGCGACTGGCTGCTCTACGAGTATTACTGGGAGCGCAATTTCCCGCAGACGCCGACCGTCCATGCCATCCGCGAGGACCGCTGGAAGTACATTCACTTCCACGGCGTCTGGGACATCGACGAGCTCTACGACCTCCAGGAAGATCCGCTCGAATCGAACAACCTGATCTTCTCGCCGGGGCACGAGGCGATCGCCGAACGCCTCAACGCCAAGCTGTTCGATGCGCTCGAGGAAACCGGCGGCCTGCAGATCCCGCTGCCGCGCGATGCGGGCGAGCGGAACGTGCTGCGCGATGCCGGCGGACCCGGCCTTGCGCCGTTTCCCGAAGAGCTGCTGCGGATGCTGGCACGGTGAACCCGTGGCAGAACGGCAACAGCGATAGCGCAACCATGTACCCCTAAAGCGAAACTGTATTTCCCTACTAAATCGATAGAGTATTAGCGCCCCTCAAGAGGCATCATCCAGGGAGGAAACAGATGAACCGCATTTCAACCGCTCGCCGCCTGCTGCTGGCAAGCGCCGTGGCCGTCAGCTTCGCCGCGCCCGCTTTCGCCGAGGAAGCCGCCGACGCCCCCGCCGACGGCGAGATCGTCGTGACCGCGCGCTTCCGCACCGAATCGCTGACCGACGTGCCGATCGCGATCACCGCGCTGTCGGGCGACGACCTCGCCGCCCGCGCGCAGAACACCGTCCAGGACATCGCCCGCTCGGTGCCGACGCTCGATTTCCGCGCCGGCGCGTCGAACAAGGACCGCTCAACCTTCATCCGCGGCGTCGGCACGATCACGACTTCGCCCGGCGTCGAGCCCTCGGTCGCGACGGTCATCGACGGCGTCGTGCTGGCACGCCCGGGCCAGGGCACGCTCGACCTGCTCGACGTCGAGCGCATCGAAGTGCTGCGCGGCCCGCAGGGTACGCTGTTCGGCAAGAACGCCTCGGCCGGCGTCATCAACATCGTCTCGCGCCCGCCGGCCAAGGACCTCGCGTTCAACGCCCAGCTCGGCTACTATGAGGGCGACGAATACCGCGTGAAGCTGAGCGCCTCGGCGCCGCTCGCCGAAGGCCTCTACCTGAACCTCGCCGGCCTGATCGCCGGCTTCGACGGCAACGTCCGCAACATCAAGACCGGCGAGGACGTCAACGGCTACAAGCGCCGTGGCATTCGCGGCAAGCTGCTCTGGGAAGCCTCGCCCGACGTGTCGGTCACGCTCTCGGGCGACTACAGCTACACCTTCGAGGACGTGCCCACCGGCGTCTTCGCCTCGACCCAGCGCGTCGCCTTCCCGAGCGGCGCGATCACGCCGAACGCTGCGCTTGCAGGCGTGCTTGCAGCCGAAGGCATCGTCGCCGGCCCGAACAACACCCGCGTTTCGCCCTCGTTCGACGCCGACGTGCGCGACAAGAACGGCGGCGTCTCGCTGACGATCGAAGCCGGTCTCGGCGAGCACCGCCTGACCTCGATCACCGCCTATCGCTGGTGGAACAACGACCAGCACCAGGATTGGGATTCGACGGGTACCCTGGCTGCCGGCGTGACCCGCGGCGAGGACTTCGGCACGGTCGATTCCGAGCAGTTCAGCCAGGAGCTGCGCCTGACCTCGCCCAAGGGCGGACTGATCGACTACGTCGTCGGGCTCTACTATTTCCAGACCACCGCCAACGAGGTCTATCGCCGCGACGTGACCCAGCTGCTCGCCGGCGTGCCAGTCAACAACACGGGCACGGCACGCTATCGCACCAAGCTGCGCAACTACTCGGTGTTCGGCGAAGCCAACATCAACTTCACCGATAGCTTCCGCGGCATCCTGGGCGGCCGCCTGATCCGCGACGAGCTCGAGTATACTCATGCTCGCGTCGCCGACACGGCCACGGGCGTTCCGGGCATCCGCCCGAACTTCGCCAGCGCGGGCAATACCGACCGCACCGACTACAGCCTGCGTGCCGGCCTGCAGTACGACCTGACCGATCGCCTGAACGCCTATGCGACCTATTCGCGCGGCTACAAGGGTCCGGCCTACAACGTGTTCTTCAACATGCAGGCCTTCGACGTGACGCCGCTGTCACCCGAGACGACCGACAGCTTCGAGGCCGGCATCAAGGGCAGCTTCGCGGGCGGCGTGGGCAGCTTCAGCCTCGCGGGCTACTACACCAAGTTCAAGGGCTTCCAGGCGAACTTCCAGGACACCTTCCTGGGCTCGCTGGTCACGCGCCTGATCAACGCCGGCGACGTCTCGTCGCGCGGTGTCGAGGGTGACGTGACGCTGCGCCCGGTCGAGGGCCTGCGCCTGACCGGCGCCTTCGCCTACAACGACGCGAAGATCGACGAATTCCGCTGTCCGGCCACGGCCGTCGGCTGCGCCAATGCCAGCGGCCAGGCCTTCGTCAACGGCCAGCCGCTGCCCTTCGCGCCCAAGTGGAAGTTCAACATCGACGGCGCCTATCGCTTCCCGCTGACCGAGAGCCTGAACCTCGAGCTGCAGACCGACTTCAGCTGGAAGGACGACACCCAGTATTCGATCACCCAGACGCCCGACACGATCCAGCCCGCCTACGGCATCTGGAACGCGTCGATCGCGCTGGCGAGCGAAGACAGCTGGGA
>SECS01000307.1 GCA_004211435.1 Novosphingobium sp.
AGCGCCGCGGCCAGCGCCGCGACGAAGCCCGGCTTGTCGGCGACATGCTC
Organism: Novosphingobium sp.; assembly: GCA_004211435.1. Classification (GTDB taxonomy): domain Bacteria; phylum Pseudomonadota; class Alphaproteobacteria; order Sphingomonadales; family Sphingomonadaceae; genus Novosphingobium; species Novosphingobium anseongense. The sequence goes on from SECS01000307.1 coordinate 51, forward strand.
GATCACTTCCATGCTGGTGACCAGATCGAAGTCGGCGAGGCCGAGCTGGCCGACGTCGCCCCAGCGGTATGCGATCGCGAGGCCCGAGCCTTGCGCGTGCTCGCGCGCGGCGTTCACGTTCTCCTCGGCGGCATCGACTCCGGTCACCGCGCCGCCGAGCCGCGCGAGCGGTTCGCAGAGCAGGCCGGCGCCGCAGCCGACGTCGAGCGCGCGTTTGCCGGCGAGCGGCTTGAGGCCGCGCGAATCGCCGTGCCAATGCGTGTCGATCGCTTCGCGCACGAAGCCCAGGCGCACCGGGTTCAGCTTGTGCAGCATCGCCGAGGAACCCTTGGGATTCCACCACTCGGCGGCCAGCCTGCCGAAATGCTCGGCCTCTTCCGGTCTTATGGTTGCATTCGCCATGGCTCGCCCCTAACAGGACGCCCGCTTGGGGGATAGGGCCGTTGGCCTGGGCCCCATTAGGGAAATTGCAGGAGCTTTAGTCCGTGGCTCGGATCGTGATGAAATTCGGCGGCACTTCGATGGCCGGGACCGAGCGCATCCGCCGCGTCGCCGGCATCGTGCGCCGCCAGCAGGCGGCCGGGCACGAGGTGGCGGTGGTGGTTTCGGCCATGGCCGGCGAGACCGATCGCCTGGTCAACTTCTGCCGCGAGGCGAACCCGCTCTACGATCCCGCCGAATACGACGTCGTCGTCGCATCGGGCGAGCAGGTCACGGCCGGCCTTCTGGCGCTGACCCTGCAGGCGATGGGCTGCAAGGCGCGCTCGTGGCTCGGCTGGCAGCTGCCGATCCAGACCGACGATGCCCATGCCAAGGCGCGCATCGGCACGATCGACTGTCCCGAGATGCTGGCCTCGATGGCCGCGGGCGAGATCGCGGTGATCCCGGGGTTCCAAGGCCGCACCGACGGCAACCGCGTAACCACGCTCGGCCGCGGCGGTTCGGACACTTCGGCCGTGGCCGTGGCGGCGGCGATCAAGGCCGATCGCTGCGACATCTACACCGACGTCGACGGGGTCTACACTACCGACCCGCGCATCGTCGCCAAGGCGCGCAAGCTCAAGAACGTCACCTACGAGGAAATGCTCGAGCTGGCCTCGGTCGGCTCGAAGGTTCTGCAGACGCGTTCGGTCAGCCTCGCCATGAAGGAAGGCGTGCGCGTGCAGGTTTTGTCGAGTTTCATCGACGACGATGCGCCGGCGGCCGATACGCTGCCGGGCACGATGATCGTCGGTGACGAGGAATTGGAAGGATCTGACATGGAACGCCAGCTCATCACCGGCATCGCCGCGGACAAGAACGAGGCCAAGGTCACCTTGACCGGCATCGCCGACAAGCCCGGCGCGGTCGCGGCGATCTTCGGCCCGCTGGCCGCCGCCAACATCAACGTCGACATGATTATCCAGAACATCGCTCACGACACGGGCGAAACGGATGTCACCTTCACCGTGCCGCTGGCCGACCTGCCGCGCGCCGAGGCGCTGATCGCGGGCCAGAAGGACAAGATCGGCTATACCGCGACGATCACCGACAGCAAGGTCTCGAAGATCAGCGTCGTCGGTGTCGGCATGCGCAGCCACGCCGGTGTCGCCGCGACGATGTTCAGCGCCCTGGCCGACCGCGGCATCAACATCCAGGCGAGATCAAGGTCTCGGTGCTGATCGACGAGGACGAGACCGAACTCGCGGTGCGCGTGCTGCACACGGCCTACGGGCTCGACGGCGAGTAAGGCTCGCCACCCTCATCCAAGCTTCGCTAGCCCGCTGACGCGAGCAAGCTGCGCTATCCTTCTCCCGCCAGCGGGAGAAGGGGCGCTACCTAACCCTCTCCCGCTGGCGGGAGAGGCGGGAGACTTACCGAGCGCAGTGAGGTTAGTCGCAGCGGTGAGGGTGGCCTCTACCGTGCCGCCTCCACGAACCGTCGCGCCAGGGCGCTGACTTCGGCGACCGGTTCGGCGTAGTGGCCCTCGATCCAGAAGCGCGCGATGCGCAGGACCGCGCCCATCACGCCGACGCGTGCCAGCGGCAGCGTCACTTCGGGCGCGATCAGTGCCGCCAGACGCGCGAGCATGGCGCGGCCGACCTTGAGCATTTCGGGATCGTGGTGATCGCTCCCGAAGTGATGCTGCCGCTGGCACGCGTCGGCGTGATGGGCGCGGTCCTGCGCATCGCGCGGTTCTGGATCGAGGGCGACTACGCCGAACCGGTCGCCGAAGTCAGCGCCCTGGCGCGACGATTTGTGGAGGCGGCACGGTAGAGGCCACCCTCACCGCTGCGACTAACCTCACTGCGCTCGGTAAGT
>SECS01000308.1 GCA_004211435.1 Novosphingobium sp.
TTTCCCCTATACGCGCCCGCTTTCCAGGGCCTCGGTCCCGGAGCGGAGCACCAAAGGGTTCGGGAAGTCATCCCGGCCGCCGCCTCGGGATCCATCGTGGAACGGACTTTACCCGGTCCTTCCGCGCCGAAGCCCCACAAGGGAGACTGCCAATGGCTCTTTACGAGCACACGGTCATGTCGCGCCAGGATATCAGCGCGCAACAGGCCGAAGCGCTGAACGACACCATCAAAGCTCTGATCGAAGAAGGCGGCGGCACCGTCGCCAAGATCGAGTACTGGGGTCTGCGCAACCTGACCTATCGGGTGAAGAAGAACCGCAAGGCGCACTATTCGCTCCTCGCCGTCGACTGCCCGCCTGCGGCCATGGCCGAAGTCGAGCGCCAACTGTCGATCAACGAAGACGTGCTGCGCTGGCTGACCGTCCGCGTCGAGGAACTCGACCTGGAACTGTCGCCGCTGCTGGCCCGCCGCGAGCGTGAACGTGAGCGTGAACGTGAGCGTGGTCCCCGTGACGACGCCCCCGCCGCCGAAGCCGTCTAAGGAACCCGGAACATGACCGACACCACTGGCCCGACCCCGGGCGCACCGGCCGGCTCCGGCCCCGCCCGTCGCCCCTTCTATCGCCGCCGCAAGGTTTGCCCCTTCTCGGGTCCGAACGCGCCGAAGATCGACTACAAGGACGTGAAGCTGCTGCAGCGTTACGTCTCCGAACGCGGCAAGATCGTGCCTTCGCGCATCACCGCCGTCTCCCAGAAGAAGCAGCGTCTGCTGGCCCAGGCCATCAAGCGCGCCCGCTATCTGGCCCTCCTGCCCTACGTGGTGAAATAAGATGAAGGTCGTTCTGCTGGAACGCGTCGATAACCTCGGCGCCATCGGCGACGTCGTCACTGTCAAGGACGGCTTCGCCCGCAACTTCCTTCTGCCGCGTGACAAGGCCCGCCGGGCTACGTCCGCCAACCTGAAGGCGTTCGAACTCGACCGCGCCGCCATCGAGCAGCGCAACGACAAGAACAAGGCCGACGCTCAGAAGATCGCCGACAAGATCGACGGTCAGACCTACGTCATGATCCGTCAGGCTGGCGAAACCGGCCAACTGTACGGTTCGGTCGCCGGTCGCGACGTCGCCGAAGCCGTCCAGGCCGAAGGCGCCAAGGTCGAGAAGTCGCAGGTCGTTCTGCACGTTCCGATCAAGACGCTGGGCGTTCACGAGGTTGCGGTTCGTCTGCACGCCGAGGTTCGCGCCACGGTGAAGATCAACATCGCTCGCTCGGCCGACGAAGCCGAGCGCCAGGCCAAAGGCGAAGACGTCATCGCCTCGCAGTTCTCGAACGAGCGTGAAGCCGCCGAACAGGCCGCCCAAGAGCTCATCGAAGGCGGCGCCGGCCAGCAGGAAGGCTTGGGCTTCGAAGCCTAAGCCGTTCCGGCCTGAAGTCGATCTGGGGCGCGTCCTTCGGGGCGCGCCCCTTTTCATATTGACCAGGGGCCGCCGGGGAAAATCGCCCGTCGTCTCCAAAGCGCACCGGCCCTGATTTTTGCCGCGATCCACAGCGCAGCTTGCGCCTTCAACACCGGGGGCCGCATGCGCTTGAAACTCTTCGCCGCCACGCTGGCGCTTGTCCTGCTCGGCGGAACCGCCGAGGCCATGTCGGTCGATGCTTTCCTGACGACGGCG
>SECS01000151.1 GCA_004211435.1 Novosphingobium sp.
GCCTTGACCAGCGCGAAGGCGACCCAGCCGAGCAGCGCGGGCACGACGAAGCGCGCGACGCTGCCCCAGATCTGCGCGAGCATCGGCTGGCTCTCGGCCGCGAGCGAAATGCAAACCGCCGCCAGCGACCAGCGCAGCGGCTGGCGCAGGCGATCGACCACGACGTCGTCAGAGCGCGTCGGCGAGAGACGCGCGATCCGGTCGAGTACCGCGAAGAGCGCGAAGTGAATGAGGAAGGCAACAAGCAGCGCGATCCCCGCGACGATCGCCGCGCTGGTACCCTTCTCGGCCCAGTGCAACACCTCGACGATCGTGGGCAGCCTCAATGCGCGGCGCCCCAGCTCCCGCCCACGCCGATCTCGACGCCGAGCGGCACGTCGAGCGTGACCGCGGGCTGCGCCGCTTCGGCCATGACCTGGCGGATCACCGGCGCGGCCTTCTCGGCATCGCCTTCGGGTGCTTCGAACACGAGTTCGTCGTGGACCTGGAGCAGCATGCGCACATTGGGCAGACCCGCGTCGAGCAGGGCGGGCCCCATCCGCGCCATCGCGCGCTTGATGATGTCGGCGCTGGTGCCCTGGATCGGCGCGTTGATCGCCGCGCGCTCGCTGCCCTGGCGCTCGGCCTGGTTCTTCGAGTTGATCCGCGGGAACCAGGTCTTGCGGCCAAACAGCGTTTCCGAATAGCCGCGCTCGCGTACGGTCTCGAGCGTGTGGACGATGTATTTCTGGATGCCGGGGAAGCGCTCGAAATAGCGGTCGATCATCGCCTGGGCCTCGTCCGCCGGCACGCCGAGCCGGCCGCCGAGGCCCCAGCGCGAAATGCCGTAGAGGATTGCGAAGTTGATCGTCTTGGCGCGGCCGCGCGTGTCGCGATCGACCGTGCCGAACATTTCCATCGCCGTGCGCGAATGGATGTCCTCGTTCTGGGCGAAGGCCTCCTTGAGCGGTGGCACGTCGGCCATGTGCGCGGCGAGGCGCAGCTCGATCTGGCTGTAGTCGGCGCTCATCAGCACGTGGCCGGGCTCGGCGACGAAGCAGTCGCGGATCTGGCGGCCGATCTCGGTGCGGATCGGGATGTTCTGCAGGTTGGGCTCGGTCGAGGACAGGCGCCCGGTCTGCGCGCCGACCAGGCTGTAGCTCGTGTGGACGCGTTGCGTCGCCGGGTTGATCGCCGCCTGCAGCGCCTCGGTATAGGTCGAGCGCAGCTTAGAGACCTGGCGCCATTCGAGCACCTTGGTGGCGATCTCGGCGCCCTGGCCGGCCAGGCCTTCGAGAATGCCCTGGTCGGTCGAATACTGGCCGCTCTTGCCCTTCTTGCCGCCCTTGTAGCCGAGCTTGTCGAACAGCACGTCGCCGAGCTGCTTGGGGCTGCCGATCGTGAAGGGCTCGCCGGCGAGACCGTGAATCGTGGTTTCGAGCTTGCCGATCTCGATGGCGAACTCGGACGACAGGCCGGCCAGGCGTTCGCGATCGACCTTGATGCCGTGGCGCTCCATCTGCGCGACCACCGGAATGATCGGCCGGTCGACGCGCTCGTAGACGCGCGTGCCGCCCTCGTCCGCCAGGCGCGGGCGCAGCAGGCGGTGGAGCCGCCAGGTGACGTCGGCGTCCTCGGCGGCATAGCGCGTCGCGCGGTCGAGCGGGACTTCGCCGAAGGGGATCTGCTTCTTGCCGCTGCCGCAGATGTCCTTGAAGGTCAGCGTGGTGTGCGAGAGGTGGCGCGTGGCGAGCTCGTCCATGCCGTGGCCGCCGCCGATGCCCTCTTCGCTGCGCCCGGCGTCGAGCGCGAAGCTGACGATCATCGTGTCGTCGATCGGCGCGACGTGGATGTCGTGCCGCGCGAGGATGTTGATGTCGTACTTGATGTTCTGGCCGACCTTGAGGACGGCGTCGCTCTCGAGCAGCGGCCTGAGCAGCGCCAGCGCCTCGGCCTTGTCGACCTGGTCGGGCTTCTCGGCAAACATGTCGGTGCCGCCGTGGCCGAGCGGGATGTAGCAGGCGTCGTTCGGCCCCAGCGCGAGGCTGACCCCGACCAGATCGGCGCGCATCGCGTCGAGTGCGGAGGTTTCGGTATCGACCGCGACCATGCGCGCGGCGAAGGCGCGGTCGATCCAGTGTGCGAGCCGTTCGCGCGTCTGGACGCATTCGTAGGCGTCGAGATCGAGCGCGGGCATGTCGGGCAGGGCCTGGCGGTTGCCGCCGGGAACCACCGGCGCGCCAGCGGTGACCGGCTTGGCCGGATGCAGCTGGGTCGCGCGGTCCGGGCTGCCCGAACCCGTGTCGAGCCGCTTGAGCAGGCTGGTGAAGCCGTGGGTGGACAGGAATGCCGCCAGCGGCTCGGGCGGGATCGTGCCGAGCTTGAAGTCTTCGAGCGGCATCGGCAGCGGGCAGTCTTCCTTGAGCGCGACGAGCTGGCGCGAAAGCCGCGCCATCGGCGCCTGCTCTATCAGGCTCTCGCGCAGCTTGCCCGCCTTCATCGTCGGCGCCGCGGCCAGCGCCGATTCGAGGTCGCCGTAGTCCTGGATCAGCTTGGAGGCGGTCTTGGGGCCGATGCCGCGGATGCCCGGTACGTTATCCACCGAATCGCCCATCAGCGCGAGCACGTCGCCGACCTTCTCGGGCGGCACGCCGAACTTCTCGATCACTTCAGGAATGTCGATCCGCGCGTTCTTCATCGTATCGAGCATGTCGACACAGCCCGTGCCCTCGAGTCCCGAGGCGCACTTGCCGACGAGCTGCATCAGGTCCTTGTCCGACGAGACGATCGTCACGTCCCAGCCCTTGCGCGTGGCTTCGCGGGCATAAGAGGCGATCACGTCGTCGGCCTCGACCCCGGGCTCCTCGATGCAAGGCAGCGAGAAGGCGCGGGTGGCGTCGCGGATCAACGGGAACTGTGGAACCAGATCCTCGGGCGGGGGCGGGCGGTTGGCCTTGTACTGGTCGTAGAGATCGTTGCGGAACGAGATCGACGACTTGTCGAGAATCACCGCGAGGTGGGTCGGCCCGTCGGCCTTGTTGAGGTCGTCGGCGAGCTTCCACAGCATCGTCGTGTAGCCATAGACCGCGCCGACCGGTGTCCCCTGGGGATTCGTCAGTGGCGGCAGGCGATGATAGGCGCGGAAGATGTAGGCCGACCCGTCGACCAGGTAGAGATGCTGCTTGGGCTCCATTTTTTCTACCTAGCGGGTGAAGCCTTGCGGGGGAAGCGCCGGACCGTCGCAAGACGGCCAAATATGGCGGAAATTAGGCGGGGATTGGACATCGCCGGTCACAACCTCGACACAATCTGCCTGTAAATGTGGCGGCTCGGACAGGCCTGAACAGCGGCCAAAAGTGACTAGATGCTTGCATCGGCACGCCAAGCTGGTTAATTGACGCCCGAAGTCTACTGCTGCAGTAGGCTTTCGGCCCGGCCTTGTGCCGTGCTTGGTCCACTCGCTGTTCAAGGATACCATACATGCGCAAGATCGCTCTCGCTGCTGTTGCTGCCGCCACCGTCCTCAGCCTCTCGGCTTGCTCGAAGGGTTCGGAAGAAGCCGCTACGGAAGCCACCGAAGCTGCTGAAACCGCTACGGACGCTGCTGCGACCGCTTCGGACGCCGCTGGTGAAGCCGCTGCCGCTGCTTCGGACGCTGCTGCTGGTGCGTCGTCGGCCGCTACGGACGCTGCTGCTGCCGCTTCGAGCGCTGCTTCGGAAGCTGCTGCTACCGCTTCGGAAGCCACGAAGCACTAATCTTCGCTCTACAGCGAACGAGTTTCGAGGGCGCGCAGGGCAACCTGCGCGCCCTTTCTCGTTTGTGGGGCTGGGCGGGGAGGATCAATTGTATGAAGTCAGCGCGCCGCGGTGCGGCGCAGGCCCATGCCGTCGGCGCCATAGCCGTCGTAAAGTGCACGGGCGATCGCGGCGATGCGCGCGTCGCGGTTGGGCTTGCCGCCCTGGCCGGTGACGTAGATGGCCACGGCGATCGGGCGCCCATCGGGCATGTGGATGAAGCCGACGTCGCTCGAGGTGTTGTAGAGCGTACCGGTCTTGTGCGCGACGCGGGCGTCCTCGGGCAGCAGCGCGCGCATGCGGCGCTTGCCGGTGAGGCAGCGTTCCATCGCGCCCATCAGCACCGCGCGGCTCGATGCGCTGAGCCATTCGCCACGATAGATGCCCGAAAGCAGGCGGACCATGGCCAGCGGCGTGGCGGCATCGCGCGTGTCGACCGTCCGCGCGGGATCGACCGCGCCGTCGTCGCGCACCAGGGTGGCGATGTCGCGATCGATGTGGAGATCGTTGAGGCCCGACTTGCGCAGCCAGCGGTTGACCGCCTGCGGCCCGCCGACGACGGCGAGCAGCGCGTCGGTGGCGTTGTTGTCGCTGCGCGTGATCGTCATCTCGATCAGGTTGAGCGCGCTGTACATGCCGCCGGCGCGAACCGGAGCGACCGGCCCGTCGAACTTGCGCGAGGGCACGGGGATCATCAGCGGATACTGGTCTTCGAGACGGAAGCGGCCCTGGTCGACGCCTTCGAGGAACGTGGCGACGATGGCGACCTTGCTGGTGCTGGCCATCGGGAAGGGCTGGTTGCCGAGCACGGCCACGCTGCGGCCGGTCGAGAGATCGAGCGCGGCGACGCCGATGCGGCCGCCCTGGGCATTGGCGAGCGCGGCCACCTGGGCCTCGAACGGCGAGCCGTAGTTGCGCGGCGCGCGCTGCTCGGTGCCGAAGGTGGTGTCGAAGGCCGACTGGATCGCGTCGAGGTCACCAGCCGCGGCGGGCGAGAGCGACGCACCGCAAGCCAGAACCAGGGCCAGGCTGTTGGCCGCCCGACGAGTGAAAATGTTCAAGAAACCCCGCATGACTTCGCCATGATACAACACCGCACCTTTGTATTTTCTTAATGATAAAGTGTTGAGCCGCAAGGATTCCCGCGACGAAGCGAAATTTAGCTGCGGGCAACCGTGAAACCGTCGTGCCAAGCGCATGCTTTGGCGACAAAAATCACCTCGCGCACATCACGTTGCGGCCAGGGCCTTGCGGACGTCCTGGACGAAGCTCGTGCGCTTCACCAGCCAGAGGAAGAACTGGCCGAGCCAGCGTCCGCGCCAGCGCATCGGTCGCATCACCTGCAGGAACAGCACGACGCGCGGCTGGCTGGCGTCGTTCCACACTTCGTGATGGAAGGTTTCGTCGAAGATCAGGAATTCGCCCGGCGTCCAGCTGCGCGTCTCGCCTTCGACCTCCATGCGGCAGGCCTCGCGATCCTCGGGCACGATCAGGCCCAGGTGGACGTTGAGCATCGCCTTGGTCAGGCCGCGGTGGCGATGGACGTGGGTGCCGGGCTCGAAGATCGAGAAGAAGGCGACGACGAGGTTGGGCACCTGATCGACCAGCGCGGCGGTCTGTGGACAGCGTGCGCGGTTCGCCTCGGCGCGATAGCCGTAGCCGGTGAAGAAGAAGCTCTTCCAGCGGCCGTCTGGCGCCAGCGTGCGGTGATCGGGCGAGATCCGGCCGAGTGGCGGTACGCTCTCGCGCTCGGCCATCAAGGCCTGCGCCTCGGCCTGGATGACCGGCCACTGCGCGCGCAGACGATCGAGCCCGGGCACCTGGTCTTCGGTGAAGAAGGCCTGGGTGCCGATCAGCGACTGGCGCGCGAGAAAGCGGTTCAGTGGCCAGCGCAGATGCTTGCCGACACGCACGGCGAAGGTCTCCTTCGCCTCGATGTATTTCTCCAAATCCATGGAAAGACGCAGTTCCCTCCGACCCGGCGCCCTATCTACGCAAGGGTTTGTCACATTCAACCTCCGATGCCGCCATTTCGGCTAACCGAAGATGAACGCGGCGGGGCAGACGGCAGCCGAAAAACGCTACCGATCCTCCCCTGCAAGGGGAGGTGGCATCCCGCAGGGATGACGGAGGGGTGTCCCCGTCTCGGAGAGCGTGACACCCCTCCACCACCGACTGCGTCGGCGGTCCCCCTCCCCTTGCAGGGGAGAATCTGCCCAGATGATCACCCAACGAAAAGGGCCGGGAAGGTTTCCCCTCCCGGCCTTCTCGATTTCAGCCTGATCGGCCGGACTTGGCTTGGACTTAGAAGTCCATGCCGCCCATGCCGCCCATGCCGCCGCCGGGCATGCCGCCCATGGCCGGCTTGTCGTCGGGGCGCTCGCTGATCGCGGCTTCCGTCGTGATCAGCAGGCCCGAGACCGAAGCCGCATCCTGCAGCGCGGTGCGGACGACCTTGGTCGGGTCGATGACGCCGGCGGCCACGAGGTTCTCGTAGACGTCGGTCGAGGCGTTGAAGCCCAGGGTCTCATCGTTCTTGTCGAGCAGGCGACCGACGACGACACCGCCGTCATGGCCGGCGTTCTCGGAGATCTGCTTGATCGGAGCCTGGATCGCCTTGCGGATGATGTCGATGCCGCGAGTCTGGTCCTCGTTCACGCCCTTCAGGCCTTCGAGAGCCTTGGTGGCATAGAGGAGAGCGGTACCGCCACCGGGGACGATGCCTTCTTCGACAGCCGCACGGGTCGCGTGGAGAGCGTCGTCGACGCGGTCCTTGCGCTCCTTGACTTCGACTTCCGAAGCGCCGCCAACCTTGATCACGGCAACACCGCCGGCCAGCTTGGCGAGACGCTCCTGCAGCTTCTCGCGGTCGTAGTCCGAAGTCGTGACTTCGATCTGCGAACGGATCTGCTCGACGCGACCCTTGATGTCGTCGGCCGAACCGGCGCCGTCGACGATCGTGGTGTTGTCCTTGTCGATCGAGACCTTCTTGGCCTGGCCGAGCATCGCGAGCGTGACGCTCTCGAGCTTGATGCCGAGGTCTTCCGAGATCAGCTCGCCCTGGGTCAGCGTGGCGATGTCGCCCAGCATGGCCTTGCGGCGATCGCCGAAGCCCGGCGCCTTGACGGCGGCGATCTTGAGGCCGCCACGCAGCTTGTTGACGACGAGCGTGGCCAGAGCCTCGCCCTCGATGTCCTCGGCGATGATGAGGAGCGGACGACCCGACTGCACCACGGCTTCCAGGATCGGCAGCAGCGCCTGCAGCGACGACAGCTTCTTCTCGTGGATGAGGATGTAGGGGTTGTCGAGCTCGACGATCATCTTGTCGGGGTTGGTGACGAAGTAGGGCGACAGGTAGCCGCGGTCGAACTGCATGCCTTCGACGACATCGAGTTCGAATTCGAGACCCTTGGCCTCCTCGACCGTGATGACGCCTTCCTTGCCGACCTTCTCCATGGCTTCGGCGATCTTCTCGCCGACTTCGGTGTCGCCATTGGCCGAGATGATGCCGACCTGGGCGATTTCCTTGGTGCCCGAAACCGGCTTCGAACGCGCCTTGAGGTCTTCGACGACCTTGGTCACGGCGAGGTCGATACCGCGCTTGAGATCCATCGGGTTGGTGCCGGCGGCAACCGACTTCAGGCCCTCGCGAACGATCGCCTGGGCCAGGACGGTGGCGGTGGTGGTGCCGTCACCGGCCTTGTCGTTCGCCTTGCTGGCGACTTCGCGGATCAGCTGGGCGCCGATGTTCTCGAACTTGTCCTTGAGTTCGATTTCCTTGGCGACGGTGACGCCGTCCTTGGTGATGCGCGGCGCGCCGAAGCTCTTCTCGATCACGACGTTGCGGCCCTTGGGGCCCAGCGTGACCTTCACCGCGTTGGCGAGGGTGTCGACACCGGCGAGAATGCGCTCGCGCGCATCGCGGCCGAATTTCACGTCCTTGGCAGCCATCTGTAATTCCTTCTAAATTTTGTTTCGAAGAGGCGAAATCTCAGGCGATGATGCCGAGAATGTCGCTTTCCTTCATGATCAGCAGGTCCTGACCGTCGACCTTGACCTCGGTGCCCGACCACTTGCCGAACAGCACGCGATCGCCAGCCTTGACGTCCAGCGGCGTGACCTTGCCGTC
>SECS01000309.1 GCA_004211435.1 Novosphingobium sp.
ATGAAGGTGCTGGTACCGGTCAAGCGGGTGCTTGATTACAATGTGAAGCCGCGGGTGAAGGCGGACGGGACGGGCGTCGATCTGGCGAACGTCAAGATGAGCATGAACCCGTTCGACGAGATCGCGATCGAGGAAGCGGTGCGCCTGAAGGAAAAGGGCGCGGCGACCGAGGTGGTGGTGGTGACGATCGGCGTGGCCAAGGCCGAGACTGACGTGCTGCTCACCGCGCGGGCGATGGGCGCCGATCGCGGCATCCTGATCGCGACCGATGACGAGGTCGAGCCGCTGGCGGTCGCCAAGCTGCTCAAGGCGGTGTGCGACGAGGAACAGCCGGGCCTGGTGATCCTCGGCAAGCAGGCGATCGACGACGATTCCAACCAGACCGGCCAGATGCTGGCGGCCTTGCTCGGCTGGCCGCAGGGCACCTTCGCCTCGAAGGTCGAAGTGAGTGGCGAGCGCATCGTGGTGACCCGCGAAGTCGATGGCGGTCTCGAGACGGTGGACCTCAAGGCGCCGGCGATCGTGACGACCGATCTGCGCCTCAACGAGCCGCGTTATGCGACCTTGCCCAACATCATGAAGGCCAAGTCGAAGCCGATCGCCAAGAAGACCATCGCCGATTACGGCGTCGATGCATCGCCGCGGCTCAAGACGCTCAAGGTAGTCGAGCCCGCCAAGCGCACCGCCGGCGTCAAGGTCGGCTCGGTCGATGAGCTGGTAGAGAAACTCAAGGCCCTGGGAGTAGCGAAATGAAGACGCTGGTTTGGGTCGAGCACGACAATGCCCACGTCAAGGACGCTACCCTGGCTGTCGTCACCGCCGCGTCGCAGCTCGGTGAAGTCCATCTGATCGTCGCCGGTTCGGGCTGCAAGGCCGTGGCCGATGCCGCCGCCGGCATCGCCGGCGTCGGCAAGGTCCATCTCGCCGACGACGCGTCGCTCGGCCATGCCCTGGCCGAGAATGTCGCGCCGCTGATCGTCGGCCTGATGGCCGATCACGATGCGGTGCTGTTCCCGGCCACGTCGAACGGCAAGAACATCGCCCCGCGCGTCGCGGCGTTGCTCGACGTGATGCAGATCTCGGACATCCTCTCGGTCGAGAGCGCCGACACCTTCACGCGGCCGATCTATGCCGGCAACGCGATCGCCACCGTCCAGAGCTCCGACCAAAAGAAGGTGATCACTGTCCGCGGCACCGCCTTCGCCAAGGCGGCGATGACCGGCGGCAGCGGCACGGTCGAGGCCGTCTCGGGTGCGGCCGATGCCGGCGTGTCGAAGTTCGTCTCGGCGGAGATCGCCGAATCGACTCGCCCCGAGCTGACCGCCGCCAAGGTGATCGTCTCGGGTGGCCGCGCGCTGCAGAACTCCGAGAATTTCCACGCGATCATCGAGCCGCTCGCCGACAAGCTCGGCGCCGCGGTCGGCGCCTCGCGCGCCGCGGTCGATGCCGGCTATGTCCCGAACGATTATCAGGTCGGCCAGACCGGCAAGATCGTCGCGCCCGAAGTCTATATCGCGATCGGCATTTCCGGCGCGATCCAGCACCTCGCCGGTATGAAGGACTCCAAGACGATCATCGCGATCAACAAGGACGAGGACGCCCCGATCTTCCAGGTCGCCGACATCGGCCTGGTCGGTGACCTGTTCAAGATCGTCCCGGAACTGAC
>SECS01000152.1 GCA_004211435.1 Novosphingobium sp.
TGGGTGCGCGGGCAGGTCTCGCTGGCCTTGAGGATCACGGCATTGCCGCAGGCGAGCGGCACGGCGATCGCGCGGACGCCCAGGATGATCGGCGCGTTCCACGGGGCGATGCCCAGGATCACGCCGACGGGCTCCTTGAGCGCCATGGCCAGGCAGCCCGGCTTGTCCGAGGGGATCACCTCGCCGGCGATCTGCGTGGTCAGCGCCGCGGCCTCGCGGACCATGCCCGCGGCGAGGCCCAGGTTGAACATGGCCCAGCCCGCGGTCGAGCCGGTCTCGGCCATCATCGCCGCGACGAACGCGTCCTTGCGGGCTTCGAGCGCGGCCGAGGCCTTCATCAGCACCGCGCGGCGGGCGTTGGGGCCCTGCGCCGCCCAGGCGGGGAACGCCGCGCCGGCCTTTGCCGCGATCGCGGGAATGTCGGCGGCCTTCATGGCGGCCGCGCTCGAAGCGACCTCGCCCGTCAGCGGATTGATGCGGTTGAATTCCATCTCGACTCTCCCGGAGATATTTCGCTATAAATAATAGCAATATGACGAGGCGGTCAATTGGTTTCCGCGCGCGCCTGCCGCTGCGACAACCGCGGCGCGATGGACAAGAGGACGATCGCCGCGATCAGGATGCCGGCGCCAATGAGTTCGGCCGTGCGCGGCATGGCCAGACCCCAGAACCAGGCCAGCAGGACGGCGCCACCAACCCCGGCAACGAGGCTCGCGGCGCGCTCCAGCGGCACGCAATAGGCGTTCTCGCGCGGGTCCAGCAGGATGATGATCGCCAACACCGAGATCACGGTCAGGGTGCAGCCGATCCAGAACAGCGGCCACATCACCGGATCGCTCCACACCGCGAAGAAGCCCCATTCGAGCTCGCCGGACTGACTGCCTGAACCACTTCCGCCGATGCCCGAGGCCGAGATCAGCCCCAGGACCAGCACCGACAGCGGCAGGGCGATCACCTTCTCCTCGACGAAATAGCGCCGCACCGAGGCTGGATCGCCGCTCTTGGAGATCTTGGTCATCACCCACAGGCGCATGAAGTAGCCCACGGTGTAGAGCACAACGGTCAGGATCGCGAGCGGCGGCAGCTTGAGCCCGCCGCGGTCGAGCAGGGTGATGCACAGCGCGACCAGGACCATGGCCAGCGCCACCCACGACCACCAGCGCACCTTGCGGCCGAAGGCCATGTCGACCAGCGGCGCGATCACCAGCACGTCTCCGCGCATCAGCAACTGGATGAAAGGGATCGAGACGTCGGGAATGGTGAAGGACAGCGGCACGGTGAACAGCACCAGCGAGGTGCCCACGCCCGACATCAGCGTGTAACGCGTCGGCACGGGAATGCGCCGGCCGGCGATCTGCACGGCATTGGCATCGCGGTGCCAGCCCGAGAGCCAGATGAACAGGTAGGTCAGCACCAGGCTGACGATCAGCGAAGCAGGCAGAGTCTCCAGCCCGGTCAGCGGGCGGCCCAGCCCGGCATGCGGCGTGGTCGAGACCAGCCGCGTGATCATCACGTTGGGCAGATAGGCCAGCAGATAGAGGACGACGAAGCCCTCGAGCGGAAAGGCCGAGACGAGCGAGCGCCCGCGCATCATGCCGCCACCAGCTCGACCATGTCGGCCCCGGTCTGATAGCGCGCGTTGAGCCCGGCCTCTGCGGTCACCGCGGCCAGATAGTCGACCACCTGTCCGTGTTCCGCGCTGCCCGGCGCGACGATCCGCGGCACGGCGTCGCGATCGATGTAGAGCGGCAGCAGGCCGGCGCGCAGCAGCCTGCCCTCGCCGATCTCGAGCCGCGCGATCATCGACAGCCGCGCGGCCGTGGGGAAGTTGTAGAGCCCCTCAAAATCGGGCTCCCACTCCTCGGCCAGGACGCGGATCTCGTTCCAGCTCTTCGACTTGGCATGCTCCTCGTCCATCTTGAGATCGGTGGCGAAGTTGCACAGCGAGTAGAACACGGGCTTGCCGTCGATCACTTCGCAGCCCTTGAGAATATGCGCATGACCGCCGAGGATCGCGTCGGCGCCGGCGGCGATCGCCGCGCGCGCGACGTCGCGCTGGTAGTCGGCGATCTCGGCGCGGACGAAATGGATGCCCCAGTGCTGCGAGACCACGACGACGTCGGCCGCAGCCTTGGCGGCGCGGATGTCGGCCTCCATCGCGGCCAGGTCCTCGCGGTGCGGGAAGGTGTGGACTCTCGCGGGCGTGCCCGGCTGGTCGTGCTCGATCTGCTCGTAGAGCGTATGCGCACGCATCGGCGCGCAGCCCGGGCGGCGCTCGTCGGCCCAGTAGGAATGCGGCAGGATCGACGAATAGGCGAGCAGCGCGACGCGCGTGCCATCGCCCAGGGTGCGGATCACCGGCCGACGCGCCTCGGCGATGTTCGCGCCGGCGCCGACCACGTCCATGCCCGCGGCTTCGAGATGCCCGCGCGTCTCGAAGAAGGCCTCGCGGCCCCAGTCCATGCAGTGGTTGCCCGCCATCGAGATGACGTCGAAGCCCGCCCGCCCCAGCGCGGCGGCGCCTTCGGGTCGGGCCAGAACCGCGTGACGCGCCTGCGGCAGCCGTGTGCCGCTCTCGGCGAAGCTGGTTTCGAGCTGGCCGAAGGTGATGTCGGCCGCGTTCAAGGCATCGCGCGTGGCGACGAAGCTGTCGTCGTAGTCGTCGCGATCCATCGCCAGATCGCCGGTCGCCAGCAGAATATGCGGCACGCGCTTCTCCCGACGCTGGCCTCGCACTCCCAGGGCGCGATTTAGCAATGCGTCATAGCAATTGAGCTAGCGCAGTTTGCAAGCGCTTTCAAGCCGCTGCTTGATGGCATGAAATACTAGAGGAAGATGTCGTCGAAGTCGTCGTCATCCCCCGTCGGCGCCGCCGCTGCGGACTGCACCGGAAGATCGGGCATCGGACTGCGCGCCAGATGGATCTCGCGTTCGCGCGCCATCGTATAGGACTTGAAGATCGCCACGAGGATTTCGTCCTTGGCCTGGGCGACCGCCGTATCCTCGATCGGCGCGGACCAGTCGTCCTCGCCGACGATCAGCAGCATGCGCTGCATCGCCTGGTTGAGATCGCCGCGGCCGTCGAGGTCGAGCGTCGCCGAGCTGATCAGGTCGATCGCCGCACTCGAATCCTCGAGCGCACCGTCGAGCGACGAGTTCACCGCCTCGCAGCCCTGGCCGATCGCGCGCAGCGACTGTTCGAGCATCCGACGAATGTCGACCTGGTCGGCCAGATCGCTCTCGTTGCGCAGCGACTCGTTGAGCGCCCCCAGAGCGGCCAGGTCCTTGCTGATCGTCTGGATCGTATCGTTGAGCTGGCCCGAATAGCGGCGCACCTCGGTGGCGATCACGCCGATCGCCGGGCCGCTCTTGCGCGCATGCTGGCAGCGCAGGCGCACGTTGATCGCGACCTGCTCCACTTCGTCGCGAAGTTCGGCAACGACGCGAATGCGCTCGTTGAGCCCGTCGAGCGCAATGAGGATGTTTCGGACGATGCCCGAAACCTCGCCATTGGTCTCGCGCAGCTGCAGGGTCAGCTGCTCGACGATGTTGATGCCCTCATTCAGGCTCTGGAGGATCGTCGATCCGACCGAACCCTGATCGCCCTTGCCGCTGATGCTCAGCAGGCTGCGCGCGTCCTGGGCGATGCCTTGCATCGAGGCGCTGAGCCCGGCGATTTCCTTCTGAAGGCTGTCCATCGTGTCGGCAAGCTGCTCGGCGAGCAGACCGACGATCGTGACGGTCATCTGGCGTGCACTGGTTGCTTCGCCGGCACCGTGAGCCAGGTGATCCTCGAGCAGGGCCAGGCCGCTGGCGATGTGTTCGATGCGCTGGCGGGCATTGTCGCCGACCTGCAGCGCGACGAGCACCTGGGCGACGCGCGACTGCACGCCGCGGGCGATGTCGGCGACCGAGGTGACCGTCTTGGCGATCATGTCCTGGTAGTCGACCAGCGTCTGGGCGTCGCGCAGCAGACGGTTGGGCGCTGCCGGGAGGACCTTGGCGGTCTCGGCGCTGAGCTGTCCCTCGACGTCCTCGACCCGCCAGACGTCCTGCTTGAGCCGGTTGACCAGGTTGACCAGCGGCGTGAGTTCGTGCTCGCCCGCGGAAAGCTGGGCGCCGATGGAGTCGACCCACTTGTCGAAGGTCGGTTCCTCGACCGCGACGATGCGGATGTTGACCGAGAGGATGCGCAGCGCCGAGAGGATCTTGTGAATGCCGCCGAGCCCGTCCTCGAGATGAGTCACGGTCTGGCGGATGCCGACGAAGATGTCGTTGCGGCAGGCGCTGCGCTGCGGCAGCTCGGAGATCAGCCGCGCGGCGTCGGTCAGCTCGGCCACGGCCGCGCCGGCGTCGTCGGCGCCCAGCACGCCGGTCATGCCGTCGAGCCGCAGCATCAGCGCGTCGATCGTCTCGAGCATCGTGCCCAAGGTCGTGCCCGCCTCGACGAAACGCGCGTCGATCCGCGAGGCGACGCTGCTCAGCTCGAGCCGGATGACGCCGAGCGCTGCACCGATGCCAGCGGGCCCGACAGCCACGGCATCGTCGGCGATGATCTTGCTCTCAAACACGCAGTCTCTCCAATTTCTCTCAGGCTGCCGCAGCCTGCAGCACTTCGCGTGCGATCGACCCGAGCGGGACGATGTGATCCGCCGCGCCACGCGCGATCGCTTCCTTGGGCATGCCGAAGACGATCGAGGTCGCCTCGTCCTGCGCGAAGGTGCGCGCGCGCGCTTCCTTCATTTCGAGCAGGCCACGGGCACCGTCGTCGCCCATGCCGGTCATGATCACGCCGATCGCGTTCGAGCCCGCCGAACGCGCGGCCGAGCGGAACAGCACGTCGACCGAAGGGCGATGGCGCGAAACCAAGGGGCCGTCCTTGATCGACACGTGATAGCGCGCGCCCTGGCGTTCGAGCATCATGTGGCGGCCGCCCGGGGCGATCAGCACGTGGCCGCGCAGCACCGGATCGCCGTGCTCGGCCTCCTTGACGTCGACTTCGCAGAGGCTGTTGAGCCGCTTGGCGAAGGCCTTGGTGAAAGCCTCGGGCATGTGCTGGACCACGACGATGCCCGGGGCATTGGCGGGCAGCGCGGTGAGCACCTCGCGCAAGGCCTCGGTCCCGCCGGTCGAGGCGCCGATGCAGACGACCTTCTCGGTCGTGCGGCTCATCGCGCGGCTGGTCGGCGGCGGCAGCACGGCGTCGGCGGTCAGCTTCTTCTCGGGCACGACCTTGCCCGCCGGTCGCGCCGAACGACCGCGAATGCGGGCCCGGGCCGCGGCCTTGACGACGTCGCGGATCTCGAGGTGATGCTCGACGAGATGGTCGGCGACGCCGATCTGCGGCTTGAGGATGACATCGACCGCGCCGGCCTCCATCGCCTGGAGCAAGGTCTCGGAGCCTTCTTCGGTCAGCGACGAGCACATCACCACGGGAACCGGGCACTGGCTCATCAGCTTGCGCAGGAAGGTAATGCCGTCCATCCGCGGCATCTCGACGTCGAGCGTGATGACGTCGGGCACCTGCTGCTGGATGATCTTCGCCGCGGCGAAGGGATCGGCGGCCGAGGCGATCACCTCGATCTCCGGGTCCTGCTCCAGGATCGTCGTCATCGTCTGGCGGACGCTGGCGGAATCGTCGATCACCAGGACGCGGGTGCGGTTGTCCGTACGGGCTTTCGATAGGATCGGCATCAGTTCCTCCGGAAGACGGTGTTGGCGACCTGGGTCAGTGGCACGTCGAAGCCGAGGATCGACTCGGCGTGGCCGAGGAACAGATGCCCGCCCGGCTTGATGTGATCGCAGAGCCGGCGGACGACCGCCTCCTGCGTGACCTTGTTGAAATAGATCAGCACGTTGCGGCAGAAGATCATGTCGTGATCACGATCCGCGGCGAACCGCGAATCCATCAGGTTCATGCGGCCGAAGGCAATCGCCGAACGCAGCTTGGGCGCCATGCGGATCTCGCGGCGCTTCGCGTCCTTGGCGACCATCACGTACTTGCGCCGAAGCCGATCGGAGACGGGTTCGACCAGTTCGGCCTCGTAGATGCCGCGCCGCGCGGTCTCGAGCACCTTGGTGTCGATGTCGGTCGCAGTGATGGCGAAGCTCGGCGTGCCGCGGCCGGTCAGCGCCTCGTCGAGCAACATGGCGATCGTATAGGGCTCGGCCCCGGTCGAGCAGGCCGCACTCCACACCTTGATCTTGCGCGAGCCCTGCTTGACCAGATCGGGCAGGATCGTGCCCATCATGTAATCGAAATGCTTGGGCTCGCGGAAGAAGTCGGTCTTGTTGGTCGTGATCGCGTTGATCAGGTGCTCGTCTTCGCCGTCACCGAGCTCGCCCGAGAACACCTTGTCGCAGTATTCGTCGAGATCGTCGGCGCCGACGATCGGCAGCCGCCGGCGCAGACGGCTTTCGACCATCGTGCGCTTGTTCTCGGAGATGATGATCCCGACACGCTCGTAGATGTGCGCGGCGATCCGCGAGAAATTGCGCGTCGAGAGATGATCGTCGACATTGATCGGCGCGCGCAGCGCCTGAGACCTGGACATGGGTGTTCCCGTTTCGCTCAGGCGGCCGCGGACATCTGCGACAGCAGCGTGGCGTCGTTGTCGCGTGAGAAGATCTGCGCGACGTCCATCAGCACGGTGAAGCCGGCATCCCGGCGCACGACGCCGAGGATGTAATCCGAACCCCAGCGCACACCGATATCGGGCGCGGCCTCGATCTGCTCGGCGGCGAAAGTGCTCACGTCCAGCACCTTGTCGACGACGAGACCCAGCGTCACCGTGCGGCCCGAAAGCGGCACGTCGACGACGAGGATGCGCGTGGTCAGCGTCGGCTCGGCCGTGGCGAGGCCGAGGCGCGCGCGCAGATCGACCGTCGGCACGCCCTGCCCGCGCACTTCGGTGATGCCCTGAAGCCAGACCGGCGCGTTCGGGATGTGGAAGGCTTCGCTATAGTCGAGGATCTCGCGAACGAGAGTCACCGGGATCGCGAAGCATTCCGCGCCGAGCGCGAAGGTCACCGCCTGCATGGTGCTGTCCGTGGTCACGCCGCTTCCACTCCGAAATCGAGGTCGTCTTCGTCGGGTCCGCCGTTCGACAGGTCCAGCGAGAAGCCGCGCGCGCGCGCCTGCTGGTCGAGCACCGAGTTCGGCTTGACCGAAGCCTTCGGCGCAGCCTTGGCAGCGGTCTTCGTCCGGGCAGCAGGGGCACGGCGTGCCGGAGCCTTGCGCGTACCCTCGCCCGTCTTGAAGAAGGCGATCGAGGTCTGCAGCTCTTCGGCGCGGCCGGCGAGCTCGGTCGAGGTGCTCGAGATCTGCTCGGAAGCCGCGGCGTTCTGCTGGGTGACCTGGTCGAGCTGCTGGATCGCCTCGTTGATCTGGGCGACGCCGATGTCCTGTTCGCGGCAGGCGGCGCTGATCTCGCTGATCAGTTCGGCCGTGCGGCGGATGTCGGGCACCAGCTTGTTCAGCATCTCGCCGGCCTCGGCGGCGGCCGACATCGTGTCGGACGAGACCGAGCTGATCTCGGCCGAGGCGACCTGGCTGCGCTCGGCGAGCTTGCGGACTTCCGAGGCGACGACCGCGAAGCCCTTGCCATGCTCGCCGGCACGGGCGGCTTCGACCGCGGCGTTGAGCGCGAGCAGATCGGTCTGGCGCGCGATCTCCTGGACGATGCCGATCTTCTCGGCGATCGTGCGCATGGCGGCGACGGCCTTGTCGACTGCGACGCCGCTGGCCTCGGCATCCTTCGACGACTGGCGCGCGATCTTCTCGGTCGTCGCGGCGTTGTCGGCGTTCTGCTTCACGTTGGCGGCCATCTCTTCCATCGAGGCCGAAGCCTGCTCGGC
>SECS01000310.1 GCA_004211435.1 Novosphingobium sp.
CGCCAGGGTTGCGGGCTGACTGGCCATTGCCGGTTCCTGCGGTGCCTACTTCCGGTAGGCGAGGGGAACCCAGGCCGACATGTCGACCTCGTCGGTCACCTTGAACGGTGCGCCCTTGCCCGTCATGAACAGCTTCTCCATCTCGGGCCGCGTGAACGGCCGCGAGCCGAGGCGGCCGAACACGGCGATCTGGCCGCCGGTCTCGTCGACGCCGCGGTCGCGGTCGAGCCCCTTGGACAGGGCCAGCGCCGGCGAAGGCGTCTTAGCCCAGGCGATCAGCTCGGGCTTGGGCGCGGGCGAGAAGCCGTAGAAGTTCGGCTGGCTCGACGGCGAGGTCAGCTGGATCACCTTGAGCCCGTTGCGGCCGTCGGCGACGTAAGCGAACAGCGAGGCATTGGTAGAACCGACGATCACGTCCTCAGCATCGCTCAGCTGCCCGTCGAAGGTGACTTTCTGGTAGACCTTGGGTGCGAGCGGGCGGGTGATGTTGACGATCACCAGGCCTTCGGACTTCGCCGCGACGTAAGCGTAGGTGCGCGCGAGGTAGACGCGGCGGGCGTCGGACAACGGCACGGTGGCGGTCGGCTGGTGCACAGGATTTGCGAGCTTGGTCACGTCGAACAGCTCGAGCCCCTTGGCCGTGGTGACCCACAGGTAGCGGAACTGCACGGCGCTCGCGCGCGGATCGTCGAGTGGCGTGACGCTGGTGACTTCGGGCGCGAGGCAGGTCTCTTCACGGCTGATTTCGCACGGATTTTCGCGCGACCAGGGCTTGGTCAGGTGGACCGTAACCAAGGCCTTGTCGGTGACGACATAGGCATAGTCGCCCGCCAGGGTGATGTGCCGCGCCCCGGTCAGCGCGCCGTCGGGGTTGAAGGTCAGCGTCCGCTTCAAGTCGTTGTTGCGGAACTCGGCGTCGGCGAAAGTGTCGACATTGACCGCGATCAGGCCCTCGGCGCTGTCGGTGACGAAGGCGTAGTTGTAGATCGGGCTGAACGGCTGTTCCTGGTTGAGATCGCGCAAGGCCTTGAAATTGCGCGTCGGCGCGATCGGCTGGTTGGTCGGGATCGCCATGCAGGTGGCGTTCGTGGTGCTCACGTGGTTCTTCTGGCCCATCGGCGAGAACGGCGAGGAGACCACGGCATCGGAGAAGCCCTTGTTGGCGACCGAGGCGATGTCGTAGACCTTGAAGCCGCCGCGGCCCTCGGCGACGAACATGTATTCGCCGCGCATCTGCAGGCAGCCGACTCTATCGCGCGTGCCCTGGACCACGTTGCGGAACTGCTCGATCGCGTGGGTCTCGCCCGAAAGCTTGGCGTCGAACACCTTGCCGCGGTTCCAGTTCTTCAGCTCGCGGCCGTTCTGCTCGACGTGGAGCTTGTAGAAGTCGGGATAGGCGTACTTCTGTAGGTAGGAGCCGATCACCGCCTGCGGCTCGTCCCATTCGGTGACGCGCACCGCCTCGAAGCCGCCTTCGAGCCCGGTCCAGGCGTTGAGCCCCACGAAGTTCACGAAATTGGTGCCGAGCAGCATGACCTGGGCCATGATCGCGTTGTTGTCGTCCTTGTCCGACAGGTGGCAATCGGTGCAAGTCTTGGTCTCGGTCAGGCGGACCGTATGCGGGAAGTGCGGCGCGAAGGCCTGGCTCGAGAAGCCGAT
>SECS01000311.1 GCA_004211435.1 Novosphingobium sp.
AGCCCGGCCTCGGCGAACATCTGCTCCCAGGTGCTGCGTAGCGGCGCGCCGGGCGCGGCGACGATCCACGGATAGGCCGCGAGATCGGCGAGGCTCGGATCGCGGCCCTCGAGCGGATGACCCTTGCGCGCGACGATCGCCGGGCGATCGCGGAACAGCGGGCGCTGGACGAGATCGGGCTCGATCAGCGGATCGCGCAGCGCGCCGACCATGAAATCGATCGCACCGTTACGCAACGGTTCGACCAGCTCGGCGCGCGAACCCTCGATGATCGCGATGCGCACCTGCGGATGCCGGCGCTGGAATCGCGTGATCGCCGCGGGCAGGACCCGCGCACGCGACAGCGGCATGGCGCCGATCGCGATCGAGCGGATCTCGTGCCCCTTGAGCGCTTCGAGCTCGGCCAGCCCGGCTTCGAGCTCGACCCGCGCGAGACGAAAGGTCCGCGCCATCTGCCGGCCGGCATCGGTCAGAGCCACGGCCTTGCCGCGCCGCTCTACCAGCGCACGCCGCAGCGACAGCGAGAGATCGTTGACCGCGCGGTGCAGCGAGGGCAGCGACAGGCCGGTGACCACGCTCGCGCCGTTGTAGGAACCGCTGTCGGCCAACGCGAGCAAGGCACGCATCCGCGACATCGTCACGTGCGAACTGGCCAAATGTTCGAGCGCGGCGCGGATGCGTGGCACGAACAGATCCGCCGCGTCGGTCGGCACCATGCCGTCATGACGTCGCTCGAACAGCGGGATCCCCAGCAGTTGCTCGATTCTTCCCAACGCCTGGGTTATCGCCGGCTGCGTCAGGTTCACCGCCTGGGCGGCGGCGTTCATCGTTCCGAGATCGGCGATCCGGACGATGGCCTGCAGGTGGCGAAGGTTCATTTCCCAAAGTGGCATAACTCCATCTTTAGCGAAATCTAATCGCTTGGCGAGACTTCCTCTTTCCCCTCGCCGCAAGGCAGGCGCACCAGACAGCCCGCAATATCTTCGGGAGCAGAGCCATGGGTATCGTCGTCCAGAACATCGAGCGGGCCGCGCCCGAGGTCATCGACGGGCTTGCCGCCTGCGGTGTCGCCACGGTCCACGAAGCGCAGGGCCGCACCGGCCTGCTCGCCAGCTACATGCGCCCGATCTATACCGGCGCGCGGATCGCCGGCTCGGCCCTGACGATCTCCTCGCCGCCGGGCGACAACTGGATGGTCCACGTCGCGATCGAGCAGCTCCAGGCCGGCGACATCCTCCTGCTCGCACCCACGAGCCCCTGCGAGGACGGCTATTTCGGCGACCTTCTCGCCACCTCGGCCCAGGCGCGCGGCTGCCGCGGCCTGGTGATCGACGCCGGCGTGCGCGACGTGCGCGACCTGACCGAAATGCAATTTCCCGTCTGGTCGAAGGCAGTCTTCGCGCAAGGCACGGTCAAGAACACCCTCGGCTCCGTCAACGTCCCCGTGGTCTGCGCCGGCGCCGCGGTGCAGCCGGGCGACGTGATCGTTGCCGACGACGACGGCGTCTGCGTGGTCCCGCGTGCGAATGCCGAGGCCGTGCTCAAGGCCGCCCAGGCGCGCGAAGCGAACGAGGGCGAGAAGCGCGCCAAGCTCGCCGCGGGCGTGCTCGGGCTCGACATGTACCAGATGCGCGAGCGGCTCGAGAAGGAAGGGCTGAA
>SECS01000025.1 GCA_004211435.1 Novosphingobium sp.
GGATAGCCGGGCGCCGGGCGGATGCCGCGGTACTGCTCCTTGATCAGCGCCTGGTTGTCGAGCTGCTCGCCCGGCGCATAGCCCCAGAGGTCGGTGCGGACGTGCTGGTGCAGGCGTTCGGCCATGGCTTCGGCGAAGCGGTCGGCCAGCGCCTTCAACAGGATGTCGTTGTAGTCGTCGTGGTTGGCGCGGAAGCGTTCGAGGTGCGGCTCGATGCCGTGGATGCCCACGGCGAAGCCGCCGATCCAGTCGCCGTCGTGGTCGATGAAGTCGGCGAGGCTGAAATTGGCGCGGTCGCGGCTCTTGCGGATCTGCTGGCGCAGGAAGGCCAGGTGGATCGGCGGTTGCGGGCCTTCGATGTGGATCACGACGTCGTCGCCGACGCGCGCGCAGGGCCAGAAGCCGCAGACCGACTTGGCGGTCAGCCATTTCTCGGCGACGATCTGGTCGAGCATGGCCTGGGCGTCGGCGAAGAGATTGCGCGCGCTCTCGCCGACGATCTCGTCGTTGAGGATCGCCGGGTAGACCCCGGCGAGTTCCCAGGCGCGGAAGAACGGCGTCCAGTCGAAGGTGGCGCGCAGGTCGGCGAGATCCCATTCCTCGAACACGTGCACGCCCGGCTGCGCGGGCGGCGGCGCCTTCTCGCGCATGTCGGGCTTGAAGGCGTTGTCGCGCGCGTCGGTCAGGTTGAGCAGGATCGAGCCTTCCTTGCCCGCGCGGACGTCGCGGATGTGCTCGTACTCATCGGCCGTGGTGGTGACGAAACCGGCGGCCTGGGTGTCCGACAGCAACTGCGAGGCGACGCCGACCGCGCGGCTGGCGTCGAGCACGTGGACCACCGGGCCTTCGTAGGCGACGTCGATGCGCAGCGCCGTGTGCACCTTGCTCGTCGTCGCGCCACCGATCAGCAGCGGGATCTTCATCTCGGCGCGCTGCATCTCTTCGGCGACGGTGACCATCTCGTCGAGCGAGGGCGTGATCAGCCCCGACAGGCCGATGATGTCGGCCTCGTTCTCGTTGGCCGCCTGGAGGATCTTCGACCAGGGCACCATGACGCCCAGATCGATCACCTCGTAGCCGTTGCACTGGAGCACGACGCCGACGATGTTCTTGCCGATGTCGTGGACGTCGCCCTTGACCGTGGCCATGATGATCCGGCCCTTGGCCTTGGCGCCCGCGACCTTCTCGGCCTCGATGAAGGGAAACAGGTAGGCGACCGCCTTCTTCATCACGCGCGCCGACTTGACCACTTGCGGCAGGAACATCTTGCCCGAGCCGAACAGGTCGCCGACGGTGTTCATGCCGTCCATCAGCGGGCCTTCGATCACCTCGATCGGCTTGCCGCCGCGGTCGAAGATCTCCTGGCGGGCGATCTCGGTGTCCTCGACGACATAGGTGTCGATGCCCTTTACCAGCGCGTGCTCGATCCGGCGCACGACGTCCCAGCCGCGCCATTCCTCGGCGGCCTTCTCGGTCTCGGCGTTCTTGCCCTTGAAGCTCTCGGCCAGCGCGATCAGCTTCTCGGTCGCGGTCTCCTCGCCCTCGGGCACGTCCTGGTTGCGGTTGAGGATCACGTCCTCGCAGGCCTGGCGCAGCACGGGGTCGATCTGGTCGTAGATGTCGAGCTGGCCGGCGTTGACGATCGCCATGTCAAGCCCGGCCGGGATCGCGTGGTAGAGGAAGACCGAATGCATCGCGCGGCGCACGGTCTCGTTGCCGCGGAACGAGAAGCTGAGGTTGGAAAGCCCGCCCGAGAAGTGGACGTGCGGGCAGCGAACCCGGATTTCCTTCACCGCCTCGATGAAGTCGACGCCGTAATTGTTGTGCTCCTCGATGCCCGTGGCCACCGCGAACACGTTGGGATCGAAGATGATGTCCTCGGGCGGAAAGCCGATGCCCGTGAGCAGCTTGTAGGCGCGCTCGCAGATCTCGACCTTGCGCTCCTTGGTGTCGGCCTGGCCGGTCTCGTCGAAGGCCATGACCACCACGGCGGCGCCATAGGCCATGCACTTGCGCGCGTGCTCGAGGAACTGGTACTCGCCTTCTTTCATCGAGATCGAATTGACGATCGGCTTGCCCGAAACGCATTTCAGGCCTTCCTCGATGACGTGCCACTTCGAGCTGTCGATCATCACCGGCACCCGCGCGATGTCGGGCTCGGCGGCGATCAGCTTGAGGAAGGTGGTCATGGCGACGACCGCGTCGAGCAGGCCTTCGTCCATGTTGACGTCGATCACCTGCGCGCCGTTTTCGACCTGCTGGCGCGCGACGTCGACCGCCTTGGCATAGTCGCCCGCGAGGATCAGCTTCTTGAACGCCGCCGATCCGGTGACGTTGGTGCGCTCGCCGATATTGACGAAACGGGTCGAGGAAAGGGTTTCGGTCATGCCTGGTCCAGGGAAGAGGAATCGAGGGGGCGGGCCAGCACACGATCGTCGTAGAGCTTGCCGCCGACATTGAATTGCCGCGTGCCGAGGTCGAGGAAGCCCTGCTTGCGGTAGAATGCCAAGGCACGCGCATTGTTTGCATAGACGCCGAGCAGAAGGCGGCGATAGCCTGTCGTCGCGTTCACCGCAGCCGTCATCAGCGCGCCGCCCAACCCCGAGCCGTGGAAGCGCGACAGCGTGTAAATGCGCTTGAGTTCGATATCCCCGTCGCGCGCGGCATCGAGATCGGGCTTGCCAAGCAGGGCGAAGCCGACGGGTGCGCCGCCGGTTTCGGCCTCGGCGAGCCAGGCGCGCGCGCCGTCCGCCAGATAGGCGGCATATCGGGCACCGCTATGCTGCGCAGCGCAATGGCCGACGATCGCTTCGCGGTCGAGAATGCCGGCGAAGGTCTCGAGAAAGGTTGCCGCGCCGATCAGCGCCAGCGTCTCCACGTCGGCCGGCCCGGCCTCGCGCAGCCGCCATGTAATCGTCGCGGTCATGGCTTTACGCCGCCATCACGAAAGGTTCGAGCCCCGCGAGGCGTGTCACCGGCTCGAGCACCGGCACCGCCCGCGGCTTGGCGCTGGCCACCGCGCGGGCGATCGCCGCGATGTGCTCGGGCGTGGTGCCGCAGCAGCCGCCGACCGCATTGACCAGTCCGCCGTCGATCCAGTCGCCGATCAAGGTCGCGGTCTTCTCGGGCAGCTCGTCGTACTGGCCCAGCTCGTTGGGCAGGCCGGCGTTGGGATAGGCGAGGATCAGCGTGTCCGAGGTCTTGGCCAGCTCGGTCAGATAGGGGCGCATCAGGTCGGCGCCGAAAGCGCAGTTGGCACCGATGGTCAGCGGCTTGAGGTGACGCAGCGCATACCAGAAGGCGGTGATCGTGTGGCCCGAGAGGTTGCGCCCGCTCATGTCGGTGATCGTGAAAGAGGCCATCAGCGGCACTTCGCGGCCCGATGCCGCCTCGGCTTCGCGCGCGGCCATGCCCGCGGCCTTGGCGTTCAAGGTGTCGAAGCAGGTCTCGATCAGCAGAAAGTCGACCCCGCCGGCGATCAGCGCGTCGCACTGTTCGCGATATTCGGCCTTGAGGCCGTCGTAGTCGACCTCGCGGAAGCCCGGATCGTTGACGTCGGGCGAGAGCGACAGCGTCTTGTTGGTCGGGCCGATCGAACCCGCGACGAAGCGGCGGCGGCCGTCCTTGGCCTGGGCTTCCTCGGCGGCCTCGCGCGCCAGCTTGGCGGCGGCGACGTTGATCTCCCAGACCAGGTGCTCGCAGCCGTAGTCGGCCATGGCGATCTTGGTGCTCGAGAAGGTGTTCGTCTCGACCATGTCGGCGCCGGCTTCGAAATAGGCGGTGTGGATGCCCTTGATGATGTCGGGTCGCGTCAGGCACAGCAGGTCGTTGTTGCCCTTCTGGTCCATCGGCAGCTCGAGGTCGCCGCGATAGTCGGCCTCCTCGAGCTTGAATTTCTGGATCGACGTGCCGTAGCCGCCATCGAACACGAGCACGCGTTCGGAAGCAGCCTTGCGGAAGTCCTGTTCGGCAGAGTTCTGGGCGCTCATGCGCTTTTCTCCTGGGGCCGCACGCCGAGCAGGTGGCAGATGGCATAGGCCAGCTCGGCGCGGTTCAAGGTGTAGAAATGGAACTGGCGGACGCCGCCGGCATAGAGCCGGCGCGAGAGTTCGGCCGCGAGCGTCGCGGATACGAGCTGGCGCGCGGCCGGGCGATCGTCGAGGCCTTCGAACAGGCGCTCCATCCAGCCGGGAACATCGGTGCCGCACATGCCCGACATGCGCACGACGGAGGCATAGTTCATCACGGGCATGATGCCGGGCACGATCTCGGCCTCGATCCCCGCCTTCGCGGCATCGTCGCGGAAGCGGAAGAAGGTGTCGGGTTCGAAGAAGAACTGCGTGATCGCGCGCGTCGCGCCGTTGTCGATCTTGCGCTTGAGGTTGTCGAGGTCGGCCGCGGCGTGCGGCGAATCCGGGTGGCACTCGGGATAGGCGGCGACCGAGATCTCGAAGGGGTGCAGCCTGGTTAGCCCGGCGACGAGGTCGGCGGCGTTCTCGTAACCGCCTGGATGGGTCGCGTACTTCTCACCAGCGGTCGGCGGATCGCCGCGCAGCGCGACGATGTGGCGCACGCCCGCGTTCCAGTAATCGTCGGCGATACGGTCGATCTCGTCCTTGGTCGCGGCGACGCAGGTCAGATGCGCGGCGGCCGGGATCGCGGTCTCGCGGGCGATCCGCGCGACGGTGTTGTGCGTGCGTTCGCGCGTCGAGCCGCCGGCGCCATAGGTCACCGAGACGAAGCGCGGATTCAGCGGCGAGAGGGTCTCGATCGACTCCCACAAGGTCTCTTCCATCTTCTCGGTCTTGGGCGGGAAGAATTCGAAGGACACGTCGATGTCGCCCGCAACGTCGGCGAACAGCGGCGTGGCGTGGGCGCGATAGTTTTCGACGGCCGGTAGGGTGCTCATCGGGCGACGGCCTTTGTCTCGGAATTCATGTCGGGGCTCCTGCGCGTATCCTGGCGCGCCGTCCAGATTTTTACCGTCAGCGGCGTGCCGGGCAGTGCGATCGCAGGCTCGGGCTGGAGCCCGGCGTCGCTCAGCAGCGCCAGCATCTGCTCGTCGGAGAAGCCGAGGCGGGCATGGGCATGCCGCTCGCGCAGCTCTTCGCGATCATGCGCGGCGAAGTCGACCACGGCGATGCGCCCGCCGGGTCGCGCGACGCGCGCCGCTTCGGCCAGCGCGCCTTCGGGCTCGAGCGCATAGTGCAGCACCTGGTGGAACAGCACCGTGTCGAAGCTGGCGTCGGCGAAAGGCAGGGCGGCGAATTCGCCCTGGACCAGCGAGACCTGCTCGGCCGGGATGTTTTGCAGCCGGGCGCGGGCGATGCGCAGCATCTCGGGACTCTTGTCGAGCCCGGTGACGTGGCTGGCGCGCGGCGCGAAGAGTTCGGCCATGCGGCCCGTGCCCGTGCCGATGTCGAGCAGCGCGCCGAGATTGCCCCCATCGCTCATGGCGCCGAGCGCGCGTGCCAGCGCGGCCTCGACCGGGCCGTCGGGCGAATGCAGCGAGCGGAGCGTGTCCCACTCCTCGGCATGGCGCGCGAAATAGGCTTCGGCGCTGGTCTCGCGTGAGGCGCGGATCGCGGCGAGGTGGCGGCGGTCTTCGCCGCAGCGCGCGGCGAAGCCGGCATCGTCACGCTCGGCCGCGGCGAGCAGTCCCGCCGCAGCAGCGCCCAACGGGGGTGCGCGATGTTCGCCGATGGCGCTGCGCAGGAACACCCAGGAGCCTTCCTTGCGCCGCTCGGCCAGACCCGCGTCGCAGAGAATGCGCACGTGGCGCGAGACGCGTGGCTGGCTTTGCCCTAGAACCTGGGCAAGCTCTCCCACCGCCAGCTCCATGGCGCTGAGCAGGCGCATGATGCGCAGTCGCGTCGGGTCTGCCAGCGCGCGAAGGAGGGGATCGATCTTCATTGCGAGTATCATATAAAGAAATCTTTATATGACTTCAACCCGGCCGATTTAGGTAGAACTACGTGGCGTGGGGGCTTCTACCGGGAACCATTGCCGTTTGCGATGTATTGGAGGCTCGACTAGTGTCCGCCCCCGCAGGGGGGCGGTTTTCCACGGATCGTGGCCGCACTGCGTCACGCCAGTCGAAAAGGGATTAGCATGAAGAAGATCGCTTACGCCGCATTCGCTTCCGTCGCCGCGCTGGCGCTGTCGGCCTGCGGCAGCTCGGACAAGGCCAGCGAGGCGGCCCAGGCCGAGAACGTCGAGATGCCTGCCGAGGAAGCGGTGAACGCTGCCGATGCCGGCGCGACCCCGGTGGCTGACGCCTCGGAAGCGGCCGGCGATGCCGCCGCCGCGGCCTCTGAGGCTGGCGCTGCTGCCTCGGGCGCGGCCGAAGCCGCCACCACGGCGGCCGAGAAGAAGACCGAAGCCGAGAAGAAGTAAGCCGTCAGGCTAGCGCTTCGCCTCGGCAGAGAGCGGACACGAAGCCCTCCCCGACGGGAGGGCTTTTTGTTTGCATGCGGTTGGGGGAGGCGGCATCAGGCCGTCATGCCCGATACGCTCAAGATCACGCTCGCCCAGCTCAACCAGTCGGTCGGCGACCTGGCCGGCAATGCCGCGGGCATGCTGGCCGCGCGCGCCAAGGCGCGCAGCTCGGACCTGATCGCCTTTCCCGAGCTGCAGCTGATCGGCTATCCGCCCGAAGACCTGATCCTCAAGCCCGCGCTGATCGAGCGCGCCCAGGCCGAGCTCGAGAAGCTGGCGCAGGCGACCAACGACGGCGGCCCGGCAATGCTCGTCGGCTCGGTCTTCATCCGCGACGGCGCGCTGCACAACGGCGTCGCCCTGCTCGACCAGGGCAAGATCGCCGCGACGCGGTTCAAGCGCGAGCTGCCCAACTACGGCACCTTCGACGAGATGCGGCTGTTCCAGCCAGGCCCGCTGCCCGAGCCGATCATCGTGCGCGGGACCATGATCGGCGTACCGATCTGCGAGGACATCTGGCAGCCCGACGTCTGCCGTCACCTCGCCGATTTCGGCGCCGAGATCTTCGTCTGCATCAACGGCAGCCCTTACGAGATCGACAAGGACACGCTGCGCATCGACGGCGTCGCCAAGCGCCGCGCGGTCGATACCGGCCTGCCGCTCGCCTATCTCAACCGCGTCGGCGGTCAGGACGAGATCGTGTTCGACGGCGCCTCCTTCGTGGTCAACGGCGACGGCGGCCTCGCCGTGCAGATGCGCGACTGGGAGGAGCAGTCGGTCGAGACGCGCTGGACCAAGACCGCGCAGGGCTGGCGCTGCGACCGCGGCGAGATCGCCCAGCTCGCCGATCATCCCGAGGACATCTACTGCGCGATGACCATGGCGCTGCGCGACTATGTCGATCGCAACCGCTTCCCCGGCGTCGTACTCGGCATGTCGGGCGGCATCGATAGCGCGATCTGCGCGGCGATCGCCGCCGATGCGCTGGGGCCCGAGAGAGTCTGGGCAGTGATGCTGCCCAGCCGCTTCACCAGCCAGGAAAGCCTCGACGACGCCGCCGGCTGCTGCAAGGCGCTCGGCATCCGCCACGACGTGATCCCGATCCAGCCGGCGGTCGAAGGCTTCGACGCGATGCTCGCCGACAGTTTCGCCGACAAGGCGGTCGACATCACCGAGGAGAACCTGCAGTCGCGCATCCGTGGCGTGACCCTGATGGCGCTGTCGAACAAGTTCGGCCACATGCTGATGACCACGGGCAACAAGTCCGAGATGAGCGTCGGCTATGCGACGATCTACGGCGACATGGCGGGCGGCTACAACCCGATCAAGGACGCCTACAAGATGACCGTCTTCGCGATCTCGAAGTGGCGCAACCGGCGCCGCCCGAAGATCGGCCTCGGTCGCGACGGCGTGGTCATTCCCGAGAACATAATCGTCAAACCGCCGAGCGCCGAGCTGCGCCCCGACCAGAAGGATTCGGATTCGCTGCCCCCCTACGAAGTGCTCGATCCGATCCTGCTCGGCTTGGTCGAGCATGACAAGAGCGTCGATCAGCTCGTCGGCGAAGGCTTCGACAAGCCGACGGTGACGCGCATCGAACGCCTGCTCCACCTCGCCGAATACAAGCGCCGCCAGGCGCCGCCGGGGGTCAAGCTCGGCACGCGCAACTTCGGCCGCGATCGCCGCTACCCGATCACCCACGCGTTCCGCACGGCATGAGCACGGTCACCCGCTTCGCGCCTTCGCCCACGGGCACGCTCCATGTCGGCAATGTCCGCACGGCGCTGCAGAACTGGCTGCTCGCCAAGAAACATGGCGGCCGTTTCCTGCTGCGCATCGACGACACCGATGCCGAGCGCAGCAAGGAGGAATATGTCGAGGCGATCCGCGCGGATCTCGCCTGGCTCGGGCTCGTGCCCGACGGCGAGGAGCGGCAGTCGGCGCGCTTCGATCTTTACGAGCGCGAATTCGCGCGCCTCTGCGAAGAGGGGCGCGTCTATCGCTGCTACGAGAGCGCGCAGGAATTGGAACTCAAGCGCAAGGTGCTGCTCGGCCGCGGCCTGCCGCCGATCTACGACCGGGCCGCGCTCGCGCTGACCGAATCCGATCACGCCGCCAAGTGGGCCGGTGGCGAGCGGCCGCACTGGCGTTTTCTGCTCGATCATGACAGTCCGATCGAATGGACCGACGGCATTCGCGGGCCGCAGCATTTCGATGCCAGGCAGATGTCCGATCCGGTCGTCCGCCGCGCCGACGATTCCTGGCTCTACATGCTGCCCTCGGTGATCGACGACGTCGCCATGGGCGTAACCGACGTGCTGCGCGGCGAGGATCACGTCTCGAACACTGCGGTCCAGTTGCAGATGTTCGCCGCGCTTGGGGCACCCGCGCCCAACTTCAGCCATGCGGCGCTGCTCGTCGGCACCGAGGGTAAGCTGTCGAAGCGGCTCGGTTCGCTCGGCATGGCCGAACTGCGCGAAGCGGGCATCGAGCCCGAAGCGTTGATCGCGCTGCTGGCACGGCTCGGCACCTCCGACCCGGTCGATCCTGCGCTTGATGCCGAGACGCTCGCGGGCAGCTTCGACCTCTCGCACTTCGGCCGCGCGCCCGCGCGCTTCGACGAAGTCGAACTGCAGCGGATCAACGCGGCGATCGTGCACGGCCTGCCCTTCGCCCGCGTCGCACACCTATTGCCCGAGGGCATGAGCGAAGCCGGCTGGGAGGCCGTCCGCCCGAACCTCGCCCATATCGGCGAGGCGGGCGAGTGGTGGCAGATCGTCACCGGTTCGGTAGCGACGCCAGCCTTCGACGGCGAGACCAAGGGCTATCTCGAACTCGCCGCCGATACGCTCGCCGCCGTGCAGTGGAGCGACGGCGTCTGGCAGGAGCTGACTGGCGAGCTCAAGCAGGCCACGGGACGCAAAGGCAAGCCTCTGTTTCTGCCGCTGCGCCAGGCGCTGACCGGCCGCGATCATGGCCCCGACATGGCGGCGCTACTGCCGCTGATCGGGCGCGAGGCGGCGGTCGAACGGTTGCGGCTGGCCGCGACCGCCTGACGGCCGCGATGCAGTTCACCCCGCCCGACCGCGAAGTCTTCCACCGCCTGCTCGCCTGGCGACGCGACGTTCGCGAGTTCCGCACGGACCCGGTTCCCGAGGACCTGATCGCGCGGCTGCACGAGGCGATGGACCTCTCGCCCTCGGTCGGCAATTCGCGGCCCTGGCGCGTGATCCGGGTCGAGGACGCGGCGCTGCGTGCCCAGGTCCGGCAGCAGTTCGAGACGACCAACCTCGCGGCTGCGGCCGCTTATGACGAGCGCCGCGCCGAATACGAGCGCTTGGTCCTCGCCGGGCTCAATTCTGCGCCGCTGCAACTCGCGGTCTTCACTGCGCTCGATCCCGAGGAGGGCGACGGGCTCGGTCGGCAGTCGATGCCCGAGACGCTCGGACAGTCGACCGCGATGGCGATATACACGCTGTGGCTGGCGGCGCGTGCGGAGAACCTCGGGCTCGGCATGGTCTCGATCCTCGATCCAGAAGCGATGGCGCGCCTGTTCGCCGCGCCCGCAGACTGGCATTTTTCGGCCTATCTGTGCTTGGGTTATCCGCTGCGCGCGGACGACGACACGCCGCTGCTCCACCGCGTCGACTGGCAGGAGAACACCGCCAGCACCTGGGAAACGCGTTAGGCCGCTTCGACCTCGACCGAATCCTCGCTCGCGGCTTCGAGCAGCTTCTTCTCGACCGCCTTGAGCCGTGGTGTCGCATCGATCTTCTCGCCGAGCAGGTCGGTGACGTAGAAGGTGTCGGCGGCGCGCTCGCCGTAGGTGGCGATGTGCGCCGAGTGGACCATCAGCCGCGCCTCGAACAGCGCGCGCGCCAGGCGATTGAGCAGCGCCGGGCGATCGCGCGCGTTGACCTCGACCACGGTGAAGCGATTCGACGCCTTGTTGTCGAACTCGACCCGCGGGCGCACCTCGAAAGCATCGGCGCGCGGCCGGGCGAGCGGGCGGGCGGCGAGCTGCGGCACGAGCTTGACGCGGTTGGCCAGCGCATCCTCGATCGTCGACTTGATCCGCGCGAGCTGGCTGTCTTCCATGAAGGGGCGGCCGAGCGGGTCCTGGACCAGGAAGTTGTCGACCGCCATGCCGTTCTTGGCCGTGTGGATGCGCGCGTCGATGATGTTGCCGCCGGCCAGGTGGATGCCGCCGGCGATGCGGTAGAACAGGCCCGGATGGTCGGCCGCGACCACGGTGACGAGCGTCGCGCCGCGCGCCGCGTAGTATTCGGTGGCGATCGTCAGCGGCGCCGCGCCCGCGGCGGCGAGCTGCTCGAGGTTCATCACGATGATGTCCTCGGGCTCGGCGATCCAGTAGGCATCGACGAGCTGCGAGCCGACACCTTCGACCAGCGCGGCCTGATCGCCCATCCGTTCGGCAACGCGCGCCTTTTTGGCAGCCACGCGCTCCTCGCGGCCGTGGCGGACGTGGCCCAGGCGCAGGCGTTCCTCGGCGGCGTGGTAGAGCTCGCCGATGAGCTGGCGCTTCCAGGAGTTCCAGGTGCCCGGACCGACCGCGCGGATGTCGACGATCGTCAACAGGGTGAGCTGGCGCAGCCGCTCGATCGACTGGACCTGTTCGACGAAGTCCGAGATCGTCTTCCAGTCGGCGAGGTCACGCTTCTGCGCGGTGGCCGAGAGCAGCAGGTGATAGCGCACGAGCCAGGCGACGAGATCGGTTTCAGCCGTGTCGAGCCCGAGCCGCGGGCAGAGCCGCCTGGCGATCTCGGCGCCCAGCACCGAATGGTCGCCGCCGCGGCCCTTGGCGATGTCGTGCAGCAGCACCGCGCAATAGAGCGCGCGGCGCGACTGGATCTTGTGGACGATCGCATGGGCTAGCGGATGATCCGCCTTGAGCTCGCCCTTCTCGATCCGCGCCAGCAGCCCGATCGCGCGGATCGTGTGCTCGTCGACCGTGTAATGGTGATACATGTCGAACTGCATCTGTGCGTTGACGCGGCCGAAATCGGGGATGAAGCGGCCGAAGACGCCGGCCTCGTTGAGCCAGCGCAGCACGGTCTCGGGATCCTTGCGGCTGGTCAGCAGGTCGAGGAACAACGCATTGGCGCGCGGGTCCTTGCGCGTGTCGCCGTTGATCAGGCGCGCGTCGCGGCCGACGAGGCGCATGGTCTCGGGATGGATCTCGAGCCCCTCGCTGTCGGCGATCACGAAGATCTCGAGCAGACGCACCGGATCCTGCTCGAACCAGTCGTCGCCCAGCGCCTGGATCTTGCCGCCGAAGACGCGATAGCCCTTTACCATGCGTGGCCGCGCGCGGAAGCCGGCGAGCAGCCCGCGCGGTTGTTTGGCGAACTGCTCGTCGAGCTGGGCGAGGAACAGTCCGGTGAGGTTGCCGACGACTTTGGCCTGCAGGAAGAAATACTGCATGAAGCGCTCGACCGGGCTCTTCCCCGGTCGGTCGGAGAAATTCATCCGCAGCGCCACTTCGCGCTGCAGGTCGAAGGTCAGGCGGTCTTCGGCACGGTTGGTGATCGTGTGGAGGTGGCAGCGCACAGCCCAGAAGAACGATTCGGCGCGGCGGAAGGCGCGGTACTCGTCCTGGCTCAGCAGGCCGACTGTGACGAGTTCGCTGACGTCGCGCACCTTGTGGATGTATTTGCCGATCCAGTAGAGCGTGTGGAGGTCGCGCAGCCCGCCCTTGCCCTCCTTGACGTTGGGTTCGACGACATAGCGGCTGTCACCCAGCCGCTTGTGGCGATCGTTGCGCTCCGCAAGCTTCTCGGCGACGAACTGGCGCTCGGTCCCGGCGACGACCTCGGCCCAGAAGCGGCGCGTGCCTTCCTCGTACAGCGGCTGGTCGCCCCAGACGTAGCGGCCTTCGAGCATGGCCGTGCGGATCGTCAGGTCGGAGCGGCACATGCGCACCATCTCGCTCAGCGAGCGGCTCGAATGGCCGACCTTGAGCCCCAGATCCCAAAGGAAATAGAGGATTGCCTCGATCACCTGCTCGCACCAGGCCGTGGCCTTGATCGGCGTGAGGAAGGCGATGTCGAGATCCGAATGCGGCGCCATCTCGCCGCGGCCATAGCCACCGACCGCCATGATCGTCAGCCGCTCGCCCGACGAGCGGTTGCTCGCGCGATAGACGTCGCCGACGACGTGATCGTGGATGATGCGGACGATCTGGTCGATCAGGAAGGCCTGTGCCTCGGCGACGTCGTGCCCGGCCGAGGGTTTGTCGGCGAGGCGGCGCGCGATCTCGGTACGACCGGCGGCGAGCGTGGCGCGCAAAAGTTCGACCACGCGCTGCCGTGCGGCGGCGCCGCTGCCTTTTTCTGCGACCGCTTCGCCGATCGCAGCGGTCAGGGCGCGCCGGTCGACGATGGCACGCTGGTTGGGTATCCGCGATGCGCTCATAGAGCGCCTTTAGCGCCTTCCCAGTCCCGCGAATAGCGGGCTTTCAAACCCTGCTTGTCGATCTTTTCGCTGCCGAGCCGCGGCAACGCGCTGTTCTCGCGCCAGAGACGCACGGGAACCTTGAAGGCGGCGATGCGCGCCTCGAGATGCGCGCGCAGTTCTTCCTCGCTCAGGCGGTGGCCATCACGGATCGCATAGACCGCGACCGGCACCTCGCCGTAGCGCGCGTGCGGCAGGCCGAAGACGCTGGCCTCGGATACGCCGGGATGCGCGCAGAGCGCCTGTTCGACCTCGGCGCTGGCGATGTTCTCGCCGCCGCGGATGATGATATCCTTCTGCCGCGCGACGACGAAGAGATAGCCGTCTGCGTCGAGATAGCCGAGGTCGCCGGTGAGGAAGAAGCCGTCGTCGCGCAGCGCGGCGGAGGTCTCGGCGGGATTGCCCAGATACTCGCGGATGTTGCAGACCGATCGCACCGCGATCTCGCCGCGCAGGCCCGGCGGCAGCGATGCGCCGTCGGGGCCGAGAATGGCGATTTCGGCGAGCGGCAGGCTGGCCTGCCCCGAACTGCGCGGCTTGGCCGCATAGTTGTCGCCGATGTTGCAGCTTCCGACGCAATTCGTCTCGGTCAGGCCGTAGCCGAAGACATGCGCGGCATGCGCCAGCGATCCGCGCAGATCGTCGAGGTGCTGCACCGGCCGCGGGGCGCCGCCGGCGACGAAGGTGACGCAGCTCGACAGGTCGTAGTCGCGCCGGGCCGGATGATTGGCGATCTCGACGCCCATCGTCGGCACGCCGGCGAAGAAGGTGATCCGCTCCTGCTCGATCAGCCGCATCGCGTCGCGCGCGTCCCATTTGGGCATGATGATCAGCCGGCGGCCGATCAGGAAGCTCTGGAGGAATACCGCGATCTCGCCGGTGACGTGAAACAGCGGCACGGTGACCAGCGCCGACGCCGGGACGGGAGATGCTCCTGCCGGCGTCAGGGCGTCCGCGACGACCTGGCTCGCGACCCCGAAATTGTACGTGGCCTGGACGACGGCGCGATGATCGGAGGCCGCGGCCTTGGCCGTGCCCGTCGATCCCGAGGTAAAGACGATCGTGGCGAGATCGTCGGCCGACGGCGAAGGCAACCGTGGCGAGGCGCGGCCGCTGTCGAGCACGGCCGCAAGGCCGGTCTCGGGCCGGCCGTGCTCGAAGCACACGACCTGCACTGCCGACGCGACACCGGCGAGCCGGTCGGTTCGTGCCGGGTCGGCGAGCACCAGCGAGCATCCGGCCAGGGCGACACCGCCGACCAGTTCGTCGCCGGTCCACCAGCCGTTGAGCAGCGCGACGCTGCCGCCCGCCATCAGGATGCCCATGTAGAGTACGATCCAGTTCGCCGAATTGCGCGCGGCGAGACCGACACGGTCGCCGCAGCGCAGGCCGTGGCGCGCGATCAGCCCTGCCGCGACCCGGTTGGCGAGCGCGCGAGTCTGCGTGAAAGTCAGCCGCACGTCGCCATCGACGAGGAATTCGGCATCGCCGTGCTCGGCGCAGAACTTGGCGAACAGATCGGGTAGAGTGGCGGGTGCCTCGGCAAAGACGGGCAGCAGCGCGCCGCTGCGATCGAGAAATCCGATCTCGAAAGGCGTGCCTGGAGCGGTGACGCGCGCTGTGGTGGCCGTCAATCGCTGATCGAGTTCGCTCGGCATGCGCCCGCTTTTCATCCCTGTTAGACGCCGGTCAAAAGCCGGCTTACATCGCGGCATCCGCTATGCCAGAAGGCCAGGCGGAAACGCGCTTTCCGCAACTATACGTCGATGGGGTTAAACCTTTGTTGTCCTTGCTTTCCGCTGCAGCGACCGCCGGTGCGCCGATCCACTGGGTCGACCTGGGCCTGACCCGTGGCATCGACCTCGGCTTCTTCACCTTGCGCTGGTACAGCCTCGCCTATCTTGCGGGCATCGTCCTCGGCTACTGGCACCTGACGCGGATGATCAAGGCGCCCGGCGCACCGATGGCACAGCGCCATGCCGATGACCTGTTCTTCTACTGTACGCTCGGCATCATCCTGGGCGGGCGGCTCGGCTATGCGACGTTCTACACGGGCGGCGACACCGGCATTCCCAGCCTCTGGGCGCATCCGGGCGAGCTGCTCAAGCTGTGGAACGGCGGCATGAGCTTCCACGGCGGGCTGATCGGCACGGTCCTGGCGATGGCCTGGGTGTCGTGGCGCAACAAGCTCGATTTCGTAAGGGTCGGCGATTACATCGCGGTCTGCGTGCCCTTCGGCATGCTGTTCGGCCGCCTCGCGAATTTCGTCAACGGCGAGCTCTGGGGTCGCGTCGCCACGGGCGTGCCCTGGGCCATGGTCTTTCCCGACGGTGGCACGCTGCCGCGCCATCCGAGCCAGCTCTACGAGGCCGCGCTCGAGGGCGCAGTGCTGATCGTCGTGATGCTGCTGCTGTTCTGGAAGACGCGCGCGCGCTGGCGCAAGGGCCTGCTCGTCGGCGTCTTCACCTTCGGCATCGCGCTCGCGCGCTTCGTCGTCGAGTTCTTCCGCGAGCCTGACGCGCAGCTCCAGGAATTCGCCGTGCGCACGGGCTTGTCGATGGGTCAGTGGCTGACCGTGCCGCTGATCCTGCTCGGCCTGTTCTTCGTCGTGCGCGCGCTCACCCGCCGGCCGCTCGGCGCCGCGGAGGTGGCCGCTCCGGCATGAGCGGGAAGGAGTCGCTGTCGACGGTCTTCGCCCGGCTCATCGCCAGCTTCGGCCCGATCAGCATCCTGCAATACATGGGTGAGGCCAACGCCCGCTATTATGCGGCGCGTGATCCCCTGGGTGCCGCCGGCGATTTTGTCACCGCGCCCGAGATCAGCCAGATGTTCGGCGAACTCGTCGGGCTGTGGCTGGCCGACCTGTGGCAGCGTGCGGGGGCGCCGGCGGCGGTCCACTATGTCGAGCTCGGTCCTGGTCGCGGCACTCTCGCGCGCGACGCCCTGCGCGCGGCGGCCAAGGCAGGCCTCGCGCCGCAGGTCCATTTCGTCGAGGGATCGCCGGCCTTGCGCGCCGTCCAGCGTCAGGCGGTGCCCACGGCGCAATGGCATAACGATCTTTCTACCTTGCCCGAGGACGCGCCGATACTGCTCGTCGCCAACGAATTCCTCGATGCCTTGCCCGTGCGTCAGCTCGTGCGTGGCGAGACGGGCTGGCGCGAGCGTATGGTCGGCTGCGAGGCGGGAGCGTTCCGTCCGGTAATCGGCGACCGCCCGATGGACGTGGCCGTGCCGGAAGAGCTGCGCGAAGCTGAACCGGGCACGATCATCGAGACCTGCCCGGGCGCCGCCGCGGTGGTCGACGAGGTTGCACGGCGGCTCGCGGCGCAGGGCGGGGCGGCGCTGTTCGTCGACTATGGCCATGCCCAGTTCCGCACGGGCTCCACATTGCAGGCGGTGCGCGCACACCAGAAGGTCGATCCCTTCGTCGATCCGGGCGAGGCCGATCTCACGGCGCTCGTCGATTTCGCGACCCTGGCCGACGTCGCGCGCGCCGGCGGAGCGCGTTGGCTTGGCACCGTCGAACAAGGCGCTTGGCTGCAGGCGTTGGGCATCGACGCGCGCGCGCAGGCGCTGGCTCGTTCGGCCCCCGATCAGGCCGAGAGCATAGTTACGGCGCGCGATCGCCTCGTCGCGCCCGATCAGATGGGCGCCCTGTTCAAGGTCATGGGCCTGGCCGCGCCAGGCTGGCCCGACGGCGCGGGCTTCTAGCGCTTTTCGAGGACGCGACGCTCGCTGGGCACGGCGCGCACGGGCACGGCCCTGATCCACGCTTCCAGCGCATCGATGTCGGTCGTGCCGCGCACCTTGTCGCGCTGCCGTGCGAAGACCGAGAAGCCGTCCCCGCCGTTGGACAGAAAGTCGCTGACGGAGATGCGGTAATCCGCCTTGGGATCGATCGCCTTGCCGTTCAGCCTCATTGCCGAGACGCGCGAACCCGCGGCGGCCTTGCGGTCGACGGTGTAGGTGAAGCCGGCCGAGGGCGTCAGGAACTGTTCGGGGCCGCTGTCGATGAAGCTCTGTTCGAGCACGGCTTTCAGCTCGGCGCCGCTGATCGTCATCGTCACGAGCTGGTTGTTGAACGGCTGGGTCGCATAGATCATGCCGAAGGAGACGCTGCCGTCGGCCGCAGGGACGAGCGGCGCGCGTACGCCGAAGGCGTTCATGAAGCTGATCTGTGCGCCGGCCTCGCGCGTCGCGGCAAGCTGGCCGTCGGCGATCAGGCTCGCCAGCGGGCCGCCGTAGTCGACGTCGCCGATTTCGCGCCGCGCCGCCGGACCCCCGAGCCTGCCGATCGTCCGCTCGGAGAACTTCTTGGCCGCATCGACGTAGCGCGCGACATATTCGGCGACATCGGCGCGCGGCTGGATCACGGGGACGAGGTCGCTGTTCGGCACGGGGCCGCGCGAAGCGACATAGGGCAGCGACTGGACCACGACGTTGCGTGCGCGCTTGCTCACCACCCGGTGCGAGACCGGATCGATCTTGAGCTCGATGTCGCTGACCAGTTCGCCATAGACCCCGGCGCTGGTCAGCAGCACGGGCTTGGCCGGATTGATCGCGGCGTAGTCGCAGACGTAGGCCCAATGCGTGTGGCCCGAGACGACGACGTCGACCGCCGGATCGAGCCGGTCGATGATCGGCTGAATGTCGCCGATGAAGTCCTTGCAGCCGCTGGGATCGCTGCCCGCCGGGGTCTTGCCGCCCTGGTGGATCAGCACGACTACGGCATCGGCGCCCTGCGCCTTGAGCTGCGGTACCGCGGCGTTGATCGTGTCGGCCTCGTCCGCGAAGGTCAGGCCCTTGATGCCCGCGCTCGAGACCAGCTCGGGCGTGCCCTTCAGGGTCAGGCCGATGAAGCCGACGGTGACCTTGCGGCTGCCCTCGCCGAAGCTCTTGAGCCCCGTCGCGGGGAACAGGGACGATCCGTCCTCGGTCTTGGTGGAGGCCGCGAGGTACTTGAACTGGGCACCGGCGAACCGTTCGAGCTGGCAGGGCTGGCGCGCCGTGTGCTGTTCGCAACCGCCGTTCTGCATGCGCAGCAGTTCCTGGCGGCCGCGGTCGAACTCGTGGTTGCCGACCGCGTTGAACGCCACGCCGATGCGGTTCATCACGCCGATGGTCGGTTCGTCGAGGTAGACCGACGAGGCGAATTGCGAGGCGCTGATCATGTCGCCGGCCGAGACCACGACGTTGTTCGGGTAGTTGGCGCGCACGCCGTCGATCGCCGAGGCCAGCCAGGCCGCGCCGCCCGCGGGAATGCCGACGGTGCCGCCCTTGCCATCGGGCAGGAAGACCGACTGCTTGGGCGGTTCGAGCGCGCCGTGGAAATCGTTGATGCCGATGATGCCGACCGTGACGGGATCGGCCGAGGCAGTGGCGGGCGTGCCAGGGCGCGAGGCCATCGGCGCGGCGCAAGCGGAAACAAGGAGGGCCGCGGCCAGAGCGGGGATGAGGCGAAGCGTCATATCCCCGCTCTGGCGCGGCTTTGTGTCACTGGCAAGACGTCCCGGAGGTGGGGGCGCACCCAAAAGTCAAAAATAGGAATCCGAGATTCCCGTCATTTCGTGCTCCTGTAGAAACCCAAATATGTAAAATGCGAATGCATAAAATTATAGTTTCCGTGTCGTTTGAACCATAAATTTACAGTTTGGAGCTTTTGCGGCGATATTGTGGGAGGGCCGGCAAGCGCATCACACTATCGATGCTGATGCAAATTGCATCTAGGCCGAATCGATCGGAAAATAAGCCAATGGGGACAATTTCCTGAGTGCGGAGCGCTTCGATGACATGTTCCCACGCGCGACGAGTCCGCTTCACTATCTCGACAAGTGAAAGGGCATCGGGCTGAGGACTTTGGATAACAACAGCGTCACTTCTGCATACATTCAATAGGGCATTCAAATCTTGGTTTCGATAGGCTCTTGTGCCGTTCCAAGGGAATGCTCGCAGGATGCCCTTCTGGGTGATCCTCAACAAGACGCCTGCTGAAATCCCCAGCCGCAATTGAGCGGCTTGGGGACCTACAAAAACGCCCAGGCTCTCAGCTACTGATGTGCCTCGCAAGCCCGGTAGACGCGGAACGACCGGTCGAACGTCCTCGATGCGGATCAGCACAGATCGCAATCCAGGAGCGGCCTCGTTTATACCGGCAACGGCCAAGTGTCCCGCTTTTATTGCGGC
This sequence comes from Novosphingobium sp., assembly GCA_004211435.1. Lineage (GTDB taxonomy): Bacteria > Pseudomonadota > Alphaproteobacteria > Sphingomonadales > Sphingomonadaceae > Novosphingobium > Novosphingobium anseongense. The sequence continues at coordinate 19,096 of SECS01000025.1, forward strand.
GAGCAGCGTAGGCAAGGATCTTTTGGTAAGATACGACACCTCCGGCAAAGGTGTAAGTCCCTCCTTATTAAGAGGACGTCGAGACGATTTTTCTAAACATTGCAGAACTAATTTATCTAGAGTCGGGCCATCGTAATAAATGCTATTTCGCCAAATAGGAGAAACCAGATCATGCTTAAAAAGGTGACTTAGCTGGAGGAAAGAGATACCAAGCCGCTCGGCAGCGGCCTTCCGGCCACGAACTACATCGGAAAAAAGCACCCGCATATAATGAGCTGCTTCGGGAGATAACTTTGGTGGTCCTTCATCGAGATGAAGCGCCATCTGCATATCGTCTGCAACGCTGCGAAGTCGCTCTCGGTCAATTTGAAGTTCTTCCGCAAGCGTCCTAAGAGAAATCCAGCCGATATTTTTCTGGTCCAGCAATGAATGCCTGGTGCGCGTGCCCGACTGAGCGTAATGTTGCAAAACGATGTCATGAAGTGGTTTCAGCATCGTTCCAGCACCATATTGTAGCCACCGCATCAGGCTCTTTCCATATAACCGATTAGGACCAGGGCGGCCTTTGCCCGCATCACGCCGCAGATCATCGAGCAGGTTAAACACACCTTTTGGCCAGTCAGAAAGCACTTCTAAGCCTAGGGAAAGCGCAGTGGACAACTCCGCGGGCGATGCATCAACACTCTCCCAATCGCGGCCGTGCATGCGAGCTCTGCCTAAACCAATCATCGCCCGAGCGGCAGTGAGCACCGGCAACCTGTCGAGAAACTCTCCCCCTATAGCCGCTCCACATTCTAACCGGCTAAGGAGATATTGTTCTCCTGCACCAGAAGTAACAATCTCACCTGTGGCCTGCAAAAGATGTCCTTCCGGGCAACGTCGGGGATCCAACCAGGCCTTGCCGACTGGTTGGTGGCACGAGTCGCACGCAGAAATCAAAACTGCGTTGTGTTTTGGGCAGGAGACGATCGGTGCGATGTCCCAAATCGCGCGGCGAGTTGGCCGGCAGACATCGGGGCCACCTCGATAATCCATGTCCTCGACTAGGCAGAAAGGACAAACACGCCCGTACCTAATCGAATTGACCATGAAGCGGTCCGCGAGAAGCGTGTCGCCCATAAAAATGCTGCCTTTGTCGAAGCGCATTGTCGATCGAAAGATGTCGGCAGCGGGCACACCTGCAAGACGGGCTAGTTGCTCAAGACCCTGTCCGCGTTGGACTTCGGTGAACCACTTATAACCGACGCCCACGATTTGCTCGATCAGATCTGCAGCTGAATTGGCTTCGTGACGCAGAGCCAACCGATTCAGCAGCGCGTATCCTGGTTCATTCGAAGCAGGACGCACCCGCAACGGTAGAGGTTGAACTGTGTTCAATGGAGAGTTGCTCCCGTTTCAGCGGGACGAAGGCCGCTAGCCCGCTCGGCTTCCGCGCGCTCATATATGATCTGGCGGCATAGTGGCGGCCCAAACGCAGCTCTTACGCCGAGATGCGAGAGCAGCGCCGCAAGTTTATTGAGAGAAATTGACGTCCGTGCGGCAAGGCGCGCGGCCGCAATGTATTGCCCATCGAATTTTGCGAGCGAGGTCGGGCATACCCCATTGATAGTCTTGCTCATTTTCCCTGAACGAATTAGCCAGCGCATGGCGTCGTGATGGATGCCTAAGAGCTTCGCTGCCCGTTCGATGCTCAAGTGGCTCCGCCCGAGAGCACGGAGCTGTGACGTATCGACCATCAACGTATATATTCCAGTGGTTCCTTGATCGTCTAAAAATGTTGAAAGTGACTTCTGCAGAACGAAGCCGCAGGCGTCCTCTAACGCCACGCCGGTAGACCTGCATGCCGCGGGGAGTGACCTGAAGTTAGATATTCCTATCGGGCGCCGCGTTGCGCCCTCACGTAGTCTTGTAAGAAGATCGCCGCTCCAGTCCCCGTGCCCGGTGCCAAACTGAGCACGCAGTCGCCGCGTTTGAGATCGTCCGACTCCCAACATCGCAGAGGCATCAATCAGCAAGCTTGGTGTCGGCCTGCTGGAAATTGCAGCGGCGACTGCCTCAGGACGCAAAGGAAATGCTACGCCTCGTCTCACCCCGCCTGGAATGACTCCTTCTGCGTCCAGAATTTTGCGAGCGCGCGGATAACTCATACCGCAAACACGGGCTGCCGCTGTCATGGAGATTGTATGAGGCAGTGCCTCACCGAACATTGGCTCAGCTTCCGCCACGATTTCGTGGTGAAGAGCGTGCCGGCGTAGCTCGCTTCGAACTTCCGTATCAATTCTGGTAACAGGTGAAAGGTGCGCCCATTCCCCGTGGACCCAACCATAGCCGCCCACCAATCCTCGTGGTCTTCCATCCCCGCCCATGCCTGTGCACACGCGATCAAGCGCGTCATGAAAGGCTCCAGGCCAATTTGCGATCACTGCCATTCCCGTGCGCCGCGCGGCGGCTCGTTCGGACGGTGATGCACGCATCCGAGACACGGTCCATTCCGAGTTTGCTGCGAAACCCACGCGCTCAATCGACGGAACTAGGGTTCGTATTGGATCAGGCGCTAATAATGGCGGTCCCGGCTTGCCTGCAAGCCTGGCGGTGACGAACGTTTCCCAAGCTACCTCGTCAACTGGCACAGGGCGCCCATCTACCTGCGCGAGATAACCGCCGCAGGCGCATCGGTCGATGGCTGGTCCGTTCCAATCCTGAACGCGGCTGCAGGAGGGGCAGGTTTCCAGTAGCGCGACCAGATGTCGATGACAGGCGATGACTGACCGTAAATCCCAGGCGGGTCGAGACCAAGCCGCAGTTGAAGTTGGCTCACCAGTTCGCCGGGCCAGTTCGATATCCTCACGAAGACATGTTGAACACCACCGGCGGCTGGCAAGGGAAAAATCGTTGATGAAAACAGCTTCGGAGCCGATCATGGCTGTCCGGGTTGCCGTATCGATTGAGATGGCGACGTAGCTCGATTTCTCCTTCGGAAATCCTGCCAATGCGGCCAGAATCGCCGTGGAACGCCCAGCGAGGATGTCGCCTATTGTCATATTGACCATCGAAGCGAGTGCGTTGAGCGAAGGCAAATGCTGACGGGTAGCCAAACGTAGCGCCATCGAATGGCCCGGCTCCATGGGCCGGGGTCTGATGCGGAGCGGTAACATTTAGACAGCGCTCGATTCATCTTTCGGCGACCCGGCAAGTTCGCCCAAGCACTCCGTAGCTCGCCTCACGAGGATGTCATCGGGCCCCGTGTCGATCATTGAAGCCTGTGCGCCAAGCGAAGATAGCTGCAGGCGGGTGGCCAATCGCACTGCCACCGACCGCTCCGACTTCATCGGCTGCAATTCGATCCGCGACGGTAGCATTTTAGTCTCCAGCAAAAGCCGTCACATTGCGGGCGGCCTTGGGCTTCAGCCCGGTCGCCCTGCCGGCGGCGCCCATGGCGCGCGCCAGCGCCTGACGCTCGATGTCGAGCCGCTGATGAAGGCCGGCGCGAATTACCGACAAGTGCGGCGGCTCGCAAAGGAATGGATTGAGCTCAGCAGGCAGCGATGGAGCTATAAATGAGGCGTCCCGATTTTTGAGCGCACTGTTAAATGCGGCCTCATCAAGAAAATTGGGCTCGGGAAGCTTATCAACCCTTGCGTCCCCCGCCGCCTGATCAGTGCGGACGTCCTCCTGATCGTTGGCATCTTCATACTCGAACTCCGAATAGACAAATCCCATCAGATCGAGAGTGAGCTTCGAGAAGCCGCCTTCGATGGCTTCGCGCAACCCCGCACTGAGCAGTTTTACTACCCAGCCGATCCGCCCGTCGAGCGACGCAACATACATGCGCCTTGCGAAGTCGAACCCGTCGATATTTGACGCCTCGGGGAGTCCAAACTCTTTCTCGAACCGGCGCAGTAAGCCAACGAAACTGCGCAGCCCGGCATCTGTGTTCCATCTGTACGCGCGCATTCTGATCGGGGGCGCCATGCGGCCTTTCAACTGCGGCGCGAACCGCGTAATGCCTTTGAGTTCCGGGAGCCCGGCGATGACAAATTCGCAAGGCACGTCATTGAGAAGCTGCTTTACGAACTCGACTACATCGGCGGTGCATTGATCGTCGCGGCGGCTAAACAGATTGTGGCCCTCATCGATGAAAATCATCTGGGTACCCATTTGCTCCACGTACCAGATGATTTTAGCGATGATTGCCGCCGTGTCCCACATATCCTTCGCTTTGTAACCAAACGCTCCCAGAATCGCGGATACGAATGCGCGCAGATCGCCATTCGATGGCACGCTGCAACTAACGATCGGCCGATAGTCGCCGTCCTCCAAGGACCATCGCACGCCATCCGGGATGCCGGGTGCGCCCTGCTCAACCGATTGCTTGGTGATCGTAGGATATGCCGCTGCATAATCCTTCAGCAGCCAGGATTTGCCCATGCGTGAGTCGCCGAGTATAAGAAGCCCGGCGGGAGGGGTGGGATCCCCTGCAAGACGGCTAATCGACCGCTCATGGTGCCGCGCGAGGCGCTTCTTGCCATTCCGATGAAGCGGGTGCTGAAGCAGCAGACTTTCCAAGCGAACTATTGGCTGTGGCAACGGAGCTACAGTCTGGATAAGTTCAATTGTCATCCCCAATCCTCAATCAGCTCATCGATTTCGACGTCTGCCGACAATGATGCGCTGTCTATCAAGCCTGTGGTTTCGGCGGGTTTGCCGGGCAAACTCTGCGATTCCGAAAAATGGGGCTGCCGCGGTTGGTCAGAGGGAACGGAAGCAGCCAGGATTTGCACCCCAGCCTGCTCAACGTTGTCCGTCGGTTCGAGCGACGGAGCTTCGGCCCGTGCGAGAATTTCCCGCGCCTGCGAAAGATCCTGGGGCTGATCAAATATAGACGGCAGCCCCCGTCCATAGAGCGGAGTGAAGAGCAGTCCCTGTGTGTGCCAGCGGGCGGCCCGGGCTGTGCTCCCCTTGGTTCGGCCGGTACCGATTACCATGTCAGCTTCGTCTTCCAGTTCCTGACGAGCATCGAGCAGTTCGTGCGTTGTGACGTTGCATGATCTAGTGGCGGCAAGTTCCTTGGCTCTCTTGACGATGAGTTTATGCTGGAACCGGCTGACGCCTACCGAGATCTCGGGATCCGCATTCTCGAGAGTGAGCCACTCACCGTTGACATCATCAAGTATCCAGACTTCGCCATAGTTGTAATTGTCGACCCTGATCACCCAATCTCGGTCGAGATCACCATTTTTGCGCAGCCGTTCAAGAAGGCCAGGGTCATTACGAGGGCTAACGAAAAGATACCCTTCGTATTCGACACCAATCTTGGAAATCTTTCGCGGAATCTCTTCACCTGTCATACGGATGATGTGATCAAAGGAAGGGGCCGGCGGCACGGGATAGAGATTTGTCTTCTCAATCCACGCTTGAAGGGGGCTAAGGCCCTTTAGCGCCTGGTGCGGCCTCGTATGGTATTCGTCCACGATCCACTTCAGCAGCAAGCGGTGGACGTCCTCCAAAGAGTGGATAGCTTCTTCTTCCGGATCATAGACATCTGAGCGCGCGAGGGTGCAGCCCTCTTCCCAGGCGAGCACCTGGACGCCCATGGTGCCGAAGATGCTCTCAACCATGCCCTTCAACATCGGCTGTTTGGCGGGAAGATTGACCACCCCGAAATCCAGCATCGCCTCTGCAAGACGCAGACTGGCCGACCGGAATTCCCGTCCGTTATCGGTAAAGATCCAGAACGGCACGCCATGCATTGGCCAGTCATTCACAATGCCTTCGATACCGCTGACATCCTTCCGCCAGAAAGCGTGGGCCAGCGCGCGCTGCAGGCTGGCATAACTCGGCACCTCGAAGCTGAGGTGACATCCCAAGATAGCGCGAGTTGCCCTGTCAATCAGCAACGTCATCCAAGGACGGCCCAGTTTCCGCTTCGTGATGGGGTGGCGAACGACCAGGTCGATCAGCCAGTGGTCGACCTCCACCTCTTCGAGAGGTCGTTCCGGAGGAGTGGTCCGCTGATAGACTCTATACCGCATCTTTGCGGCACGGAGCCCAAAACGCGCCTTTATCTGCTCGAACGATGTTTTCAGTGCTCGGCGGGCAAGGTTGAATGTTTTATAGGATGCGATCCGCAGGCCGTGCTCAACGCAAAGCGGCTTGTACGACTTTTCCCAGACGATCCGGGCGTTCGGTCGCTTTGGATCCATGTACTCGTCGATGGCAAGTGCCATCAGGCGGTAGGTCGTAGTTCCGTCAGCTGTTTTCTCAGGAAATCGCGGAGTGCGGTTTCCTTTATCGTGATTACGCGGGATCAGGGCGCGTATATCTCCACCGGCGTTGTCATACGCCACCCACCAGGCGCGGACACATTCGGCCGATGGCTTCTGCGGTAGCTGGAGCGGCGGTTCTTTCGCGGCCGGCCGAATCCTACGTGCTTTTCGAAATTCTGACAGCACAACGTTATGGGCTTCGCTTTCAGCGATCTCCCATTCACCGCTGCATTCCGACCAAATCTCGCTACGGGCGCGTTTGTAGGCCGCGTCCAGCGATAACTCGCGGTCCTGTTCGGACATCAACCGAGCGGCAGCGTCTTCGCATCGCTGCCGGCGCGCCGCGCGTTCAGCAGCATCGCCGGTACGCACCCGTTCGTAAGGCATGATGGCATCGATGCGGCGCACAAATTCGACGCGCCGGAGAGCCTCGTGTTGGACATCCTCCGGCCAGTACTCCCATGTCTTCTCAAGTACGTTTAGGACCTTCGCGCCAAGGCCGCGTGCATCATATTTTATGACCCGCAGACGCCGTTCGCCCAATGCGGCATCAAGTTCCAAGTCCGTCCAAAAGCGGGGCTTTCCCTCGGTGAGCGGTGAGGTTTCGTAACCTCCGCCGCGACGATACTCCACGCGCCACAGGGACCGGTCCGCGCCATCGCGAACGTCGAGCAGGTCGCCGGTGCGAAATAGTAAGGGTGTCGGGATCACCAGTTGCTACCCTTAAAAACCACCATGCCGCACCGGATATCCTCATCAATCCGCATCGACAGGATCCCCAGCGCGACCAGCCCCAACACCTGCTCGAGTGCATCGTCCTGGCCTACAGCCCAGCAGAGGTCGCCAAGGTCGACTGGAGGGGGAAAGCGGTCCAGGGCTTCGCCGAGCCGTAGAAGATGATCATCGCCTAGAAAACGTGCGGCGCGCCGCGCTCGGCGACAATTGCCGAAAAATGGCTCGGCCCGGATCGTGTGTTCGTCCATGAAATGGTGTTCGCACCCGAACGCCACGACGGCCTCCTGGATATGGGGAAGCAGGGGCCCTAGGCGCCCGGGCGTGCGTTCGTGGGGGCGCACCTCGAGGAAGAAAGGCCGCGCCTCGTAAGGTTCAACCAAGAGATCCGGTGTGTACCGACGGCGCCGGCCTTCGCGTTTGTACAAAAGTGTCACCGGTTGCGCCACGAACCGTCGGACCCAAGGATGAAAGTCATGGACGATCATCGCGTCGCGTTCAAGCAAGCTCTCGTATGGAAACCGCACCCCCATCTTTATGGAACGGTAGTAGCCCCGGAAAGAGGTGTAGCCGATGCGCCGCACGGGGTCGCGGGCAACGCAGGCAAGGGGCGGCAGGCTTCGATAACGGAGCACTGCTGCACAATCAAACGGCAAGTGCTGGGCAACGGTAGCCAGCGTTCTCGGTGAGCAGAGAACGCGCAGAGCTGTTGGTGGAATGCTTTTAAAAAAGGCTTCCATTGGCGTCGTCGGCATCGCGCGCGAGGTCATGTCGTATGCCCACTCTCGCGATCGAAAGAGTGGCGCCCGTACGACGACAGCTCGATGGGGGCGCCGACGGCATGCAGATCGATCTCGGCACCACGTTTGCAGACCACGCGAACTCGTGAGAGATCCGGGAACACCTGAACCTCGAGATAGGTGCCAACGCGCAAGCCGCGGTAAATCAGCTCCGGCGACGAATAGATGATGCCGTTCACATGAACGCCGCGACGCGTGAGCCGTCGCGCGATCACTAATGCGGGCTTCGCAGATCGTCCGGGCTCCTTGAAGCACAAGGAGCCCTTCTCCTTCACGTGAAGAACACTGGCATCCGGACAGGCACCGGCCGAAGTCAGGCTAGCTGACCTGCCCATAAACAACTGATTTCGCCCAGGCGTTAGCCATTTCAATTTCTGGCCCATCACGATTTGACCTCCGATTGGCTGTGATTATCAGGAAAGGGGAGTCCATTGCCAAGTGATAAAGATGGAAATTTCCACAGGCGTCTTGGGCGCGGGCTCGATCCCGTCTATTCGGAGAGCTCGTACCGCGAGTTAGGGCATTCAGGACATACGCTCGCAGCCATGGGAAAATTAGACGACTTTGTGCGCGACCCCCGCTGGTTGACGCTGCCGATCGGGAAAAGGACGATCGGTCAGCGACGTCTCAAGGCGATCCTCGAGTACGAAAAGCATGCGAAACCGGGTGATGCCGAGGCGCAGGCAGCAGCGCGAAAAATGGGTCTAACCTCAAGCCAATTTTACAAGCTGCTCGCGCGGTGGCGCGAAGCCCGTTCGGTTTTTGCCTTGCTGCCCTATACAACCGCGCCGAGTAAGGTGGACCCAAAGCTGTCGAGCTTCCTGAAGGGCTTCATTGAGGCCACGATACCAGAGCATCGGATCTATTCTGTCAGCGCCGTGATCGCGCAGGTGAAAGAAGACTGGCCTCAGGACCTGGAGCGACCCAGCGACATCACGCTGCGTCGTTACATAAATCGAGCGTTCGACGAGATGGCGAAGCTTAGCGCCCCGCCTCGCGTCAGCAAATCGAGCCGGCTGCAGAAGGCGAACCAGCTCGCAAATTCGTACGGTCAACGTCTGGTAATCGATCACACCGGCCTCGACATCTTCGTCTTGGACAATCGGAGCCGGGGTGACCCATTGGGTGACGACCTTCCTCGCCTCCCTCTCCTCACGCTCGCAATGGATGTCTTCAGCCAAACTGTTCTTGGCTACGCCATTTCCTATTTCAGTCCCGGGCCACAGCAGGTCTTGGATGTCATGAAGGATGTGGAAGACCGCAGTGCCCGAGCCGCACCTACTGAAAAGCAGGCAATCCTGCCGGACTTGGTGCTTTCCTGCACGCGCCAGGCTGAATGGTCCCTTCTGATCGAACGGATCCGGGCGGCGGGAATAGCTGCTGACGTCAGACGGGCAGATAGGTTGCATTTCGGCGGTCCGATCAAGAGAATCATTGGAAGTGAGGTGGGAATGATCCCGCTTTCCCGAAACAAAGGGCACGACCTCGAGAGCGCCTCGAAGCATTTCGATCCCGAAAATTCCCGGCTCGTAAGCGAGGACGAGCTTCGCGATCTCATCGAGAAGGGGATGCAGGATTTGGTCAAACGCCGTTTACCGACCGGCACCGTGATGCCGTTGATTAAATTCAACCTGGGCGATGTCGCTGCGGACTAATGGAGCGCTTTTCCCATTCCCTCGCTCGACAAAGACCAAGTGAGGATTCGTTCGACGAAGAATGGCTCCTGCTGGAGGATGATCGTTTCGATCGACTTCCCTCCAAGATGCGTGCGCTCTTGCGCAAGCCACTTCGGAGTGTCCTCGGGGAGGACGTCGCGGATCATCCGGAGCAGTTCCACAAAGAGCAAGCTTCTCGCCTGCGCTTCAAAGCGTGCGACGCCCGTCGACGGCTCACCACCCGTCCACGGCGTGAGCGCTTGATCTAATGCGGACTGCGTGCACCGGAAATAGCGGGCGGCTTTCGCGATTGGCCACTTCCAAGTTGCAAGCAGCTCGCGAATTTGCGCAGACAGCATGAGATGTTTCATCGAGGGTATTGCCCTGCGACCCACGTGCTGCCCCGCCGGGCATATCAGCATCTGACCAGCGCTGAGCATGAGGTCGTGGGACTGACCTGGCCTGGCGACGCCTTTCACGTGCAGGCTTAAATCCGAGAATTCTTGGGCGCCTACGGCATCCAGCGTAGTCACCGCCAAGGTAAACACCTCCAACAGCGTGGGGAGGTCACCTCTCTTCAGATTGATCAAAGCTTGCATGCGCGTTGAGCTCCCAATCGCTTCAGAAACACTATATCGAATATAGATATAGGGTTTAAATTTGGTTATTGCCTGTATGTCTCGATTCGGCGGCGGACCGATCCTTTTGAACCTGCGAGTAGGCCAGTGGCAGACCACCCGTTCATCGCTGAACTCACGCGGGGTTGGAGTGCCGAGCGTCGCCAGCGTTTCAAAGCAATGTTAGAGGAGCGTGCAGCAGACCTGCCTGCCGGTAAGGATGCCATGGTGTCTGCCCATTCTCGCCCGGTCCCACGAGACGAAATCGACCGCCTTGCGCCCGTTGGCCTCCGAATTTTTGAGGAATTGGCCCAAAAGCTTGGGCTGGACCCGGCAGAGAAGATAGCCCTTCTCGGACTTCCATCTTCTGCCGCGATCCCCAAGCCCTATCGCCTGAGCGAAGAGCAATTTTATCGCCTGTCTTATCTGATCGGGATCTATATCGATGTAGGCGGCTTGCTGGGCAAAGAAGGCGCCATTCGGTGGTTTCGTGTGGCATGCTCAAGCGGGAAATCTGCTGGGAGGAGCCCGGTCACTTACCTCATCGAAACTGGCTTACCCGGTTTCGAATACCTCCGCCGGGAGGCGGGATATTGGGCCGAAAATGGGTGGTGATCGACCCATTGGCCAATGGGCTGGGGGGGAGCCGTTGAAGATGGGCATTCTATACAGGCTGGCGTTTCAAGGATCGCCGGCACGTCGTCATCGGTCAGCTTATTATCGTTGAAAACGCACTGCCGGTGCTTACCGCTTGTTCGATGCAAGCGCTGATGTGCTGATTTTCATTTCAAACATTTTCATTACCGACGGAGCGCTCGGGGTGCTTTTGGGACCCAGAATGAGGCCACCGCCATCTGGCTTCGCCAGACCCATCAAGCGCCTCGGTTCGCAGGAGGGCGGTCGATCGATCTTCTCGTGGGCGGGTCTCTGAGGGTGCTTGCAGGTTCGCCGCTACCTCAAAGCGACATGTGGGCGCTTGTACATGTCCCCAAGGGCCACCGATGCCGCCTTCTTCCCCTATACGGATGACTGGATCCGCCAGAGCGAACGCTACCCGAATAGGGCTCGAAGAAGCCGTCCGCGGGAGAGCCCGGTAACTTCAAATCGTATGCCCGCCTCCGCCTCGGCCGTGATGTTTTTCAATCTCTCGACGAGGTTACGATCAAGCATCTCGTTGTCGGCGTGGTGCCTGACATTGGAGTAGCGAACGCCGGGGCCATGCTTTCCATCCATACGCGACATCGTATCAATACTCCGCGCTCGTGCCAACATCGTGATGATCGCCGCAGTTGAGGGCAGTGCCAGCTGATCCCCTAACGCGAGTTTATTTCGTCGGTTGCTTTGACCTCGGCGGTTCAGCGCTCTGTTGAGACCGGATAAAACCGCCTCATAGCAGCTTTAACGGCGCCTCACTGAAGCCGGTCGGACTGAACCGCGCCGGATTTGCCGGAGGCTCCAATGCCTGAGAAGGTGGAGCCGGTATGAGCAAGACAACGAACAAGTTTGCGGCGGAGGTCCGCGAGCGGGTCATTCGAATGGTGGTCGATCACGAGCGCGATTATCCTTCCCGCTGGGCGGCGGCGTTGTCGAGAGGTGGCCTGGCAAAACTGGACAGCGGGATAAGTGGATTTTCTGCCTGACGGCGGCCAAGGCGGCCGCGTGACAGGAGATCAGATGAGCAGACGACCTCGCCGGAACCACAGCCCG
>SECS01000026.1 GCA_004211435.1 Novosphingobium sp.
TCGAAGCCCTTGCGCAGATAGCGTGTCCAGCCCGTGCCCTGCCAGAGGAACACGTTTTTCGCGGCCTGCTGGCTGATCGTCGAGCCGCCGCGGATGCGGCCGCCCCCCTTTGCTCTTGTAGCGGCGTTGCGCTCCATCGCCTGCTCGATCGCGGCGCGATCGAAGCCGTTGTGCGTGCAGAACTTGCCGTCCTCGCCGGCGATCACGGCGGCGACCATGTCGCGGTCGATCCGGCTCAGCGGCTCCCAGTCCTTCTCGAAGCCGTTGGGATCGAGCAGCATCGTCAGGGTCACCGGCGGCGGGACGAAACGATATAGGATCGTCAGGCCGACGCTGATCGCGAGGAACCAGACGATCGCCCGGCCGATCCACCAGCCCATGCGATAGGCGAAACCGCGTTCGGAACGGGGCGTCGTGCGCTTGAAGATCGAGACCATATGGCATGTGGTTAGCGGGGAAGGGCGGGGGGATGCAATCGGCTGTTTTCCGCCTGCACGACGATCACCGGCGATGACATTCGCCGCCGCCGTGCCTATCTTGGCGGCAATGGCCGTCTCGACCGTTCCGCTCCAGCTCTTCCGGCGTTTCATCGCGCCGTTGCTGTTGCTGGTGATCTCGGTTCATGCGCTCACCCCACTAGGCCAGCCGTTGCAGCGGGTCTCGGGATCGGCCTTCAGCGCCGAGACCGTCGAAGTCTCGCTGCGTTCGGGCCAGCGCGGGCAGGTGATCAAGCAGGCCGAGGCGCCGAAACCGATGCTCGCCGACCTGCCGGTCACGGCTCCGATGCCGCGCCAGGCCGAGGTCTCCGCTGCCAGGTCCGTGATCCCGGGCCTCGGGCCGACCGGTCCGCCGCCGGCCAGCCGCACGATCTTCAGTCCGCTCTCGCCGAGGGCACCGCCCGCCGCCTGATGGAAGCCGGCCGCCTGCGCGCGGCCATACCTCCCATCATGCGAGCAGGCCCATGACCACCAGCAAAACCGACACATCGGAGCGCAAGCTCAGCCGCCGCGCCATCGAGCGCATCATCGCGCACTACCCCGACATCGGCGAAGAGCAGCTCCACCGGCTGTTCGACTACTTCCGGCTCGAAGCGAGTTCGGGCGACGTCGCGCGTATCGCGACCAATCCGCGGATCCGGCCGCAGTATCGCCAGCTCTGCCGTGATCACCGCATCGACCGGCTGCGATCGGTCGATCGCCTGTTCGGCGTGGTCGCGGCGGTGCTGGCGGCAGTGAGCCTCGTCTCGCTGACCGCCGGTTCCTGAGGCGGGAGAGCCCATGCCGCATCACATGCCGCTCATCGGCACGATCGTCGCCGGTCTCGTCATCGCCTTCATCCTCGGCGCGATCGCGCATCGCTTGCGGATGCCGCCGCTCGTCGGCTACCTGCTCGCGGGCGTGGTCGTCGGCCCCTCCACCCCGGGGTTCGTCGCCGATGGCAAGCTTGCGGCCGAGCTCGCCGAGATCGGTGTGATCCTGCTGATGTTCGGCGTGGGGCTCCATTTCACGCTCAAGGACCTGCTCGCGGTACGCCGGATCGCCGTGCCCGGCGCGGTCGTGCAGATCGGCGTGGCCGTGGCGCTCGGCACCGGGCTCGGGCTGTGGCTTGGCTGGACCCTGCTGGCGAGCGTGATCTTCGGCCTCGCGCTGTCCGTGGCAAGCACGGTCGTGCTGCTGCGTGCGCTGCAGTCGCGCGATCTGGTCCAGACCGAGCGCGGCCGCATCGCCGTCGGCTGGCTGATCGTCGAGGACCTGGCCATGGTCCTGGCGCTGGTCCTGCTGCCGCCGATCGTCGCGCTGCAGTTCGGGCAGAACGGCGCGGGCATGGGCGACCTGCTGCGCGCGCTCGGCGAGGTCGTGCTCAAGCTCGCGGGCTTCATGGCCTTCATGCTGATCGTCGCGCGCAAGGTCATCCCGTTGGCGCTGCACTGGGTCGCGCATTCGGGATCGCGCGAGCTGTTCCGCCTGGCCGTGCTGGCGATCGCGCTCGGCGTGGCGCTGGGCGCAACGATGATGTTCGACGTGTCGCTGGCGCTCGGCGCCTTCTTCGCCGGCATGATCCTCGGCGATACCCAACTCAGCCGGCGCGCGGCCGAGGAGACGCTGCCGCTGCGCGACGCCTTCGCCGTGCTGTTCTTTGTCTCGGTCGGCATGCTGTTCGATCCGGCCGTGGTGGTCGAGCGGCCGGGGCCACTTCTAGCGACGGTGGCGATCATCGTCTTCGGCAAGTCGCTCGCGGCCTATGCCATCGTCCGGCTGTTCGGCCATCCCGGCTCGACCGCGCTGACGATCTCGGCCAGCCTCGCGCAGATCGGCGAGTTCTCGTTCATCCTCGCGGGGCTGGGCGTGACGCTTGGCGCGTTGCCGGCCGAGGCGCAGGATCTGATCCTGGCGGGCGCGATCCTTTCGATCCTGATCAACCCGCTCCTGTTCAAGCTGATCGTGCCGCGTCGTCGTTCCGATGCGGCGGGTATCGCGCCGGCTGCCTCTGCGCCCGCCACACCGGCTCGCGTTGTGCTTGTCGGCTATGGCCGCGTTGGTCAGTCGATCGCCAGGCGGCTGTCGGGCGACGACCACGTCCTGACCGTGATCGAGGACCAGAGCGACATGGCGGCTTTCGCGCGCGAAGCGGGGCTTAAGGTCGTCGGCGGCGACGCTACGGCCAGCGGCGTGCTCGAGCAGGTCGGGCTTGAAGGCGCGGCGATCCTGCTCGTGGCGATCCCCGAAGGCGTCGAGGCCGGTGTCGTGGTTCGCCGCGCGCGTGAACTTCATCCCAGGCTGCACATCGTCGCACGCGCGCATTCACGAGAGCAGGCCGAGGACCTGCGTCGTTGGGGTGCCGACGAGGTCGTCCTCGCCGAGGAAGAGGCCGCGGCGCGGATGGCGGCCAGTGCGGCGCGGCTGGCGCGGGAATAGCAGCAGCAAGGGAACGCGGGGGTTTCTTCGCTGCGCATGTGATGTACCAGTCGCGCACGGAGATTTCGTCATGTTCAGATACTGCCCGGCGATCGTTCTATTGGCTGCCGCCACCCCGGCCTTCGCTGATGAGGCGCGCGAGTTCTGCGCCGATCGACCGGGTCTCGGCACGCCGACCTGCACGCTGGCGCCGGGTGCCGCCATGGTCGAGATCGGTGCCGCCGCCTGGGATCACACGCGCGACGCCGCCAGTGTCGAAGACGAGATCACGCTCGGCGATGCTCTGTTCCGCCTGGGCGTGAGCGAGACGACCGAACTCCAGTTCGGTCTGACCGGCCATGTGATCCAGCGCAACCGCGATCGCGCGACGGGCGCCATAGACCGCGTGTCCGGTCTGGGCGACGGCACGATCGCCATTCGCCAGGGCCTCGCCGGTCCGAACGGAAAGATCGCGCTCCAGGCCTATGTGACCGTGCCGCTGGCCAAACAACCGATCGGCAGCGGCGAATGGAGCGGCGGTCTGTTGTTGCCCTTCGGTTTCGATCTGCCGCGTGGCTTCGAGCTCGATTTCACGCCCGAAATCGATCTCGCGGCGAACGAAAACGGCGATGGGCATCATTTCGCCTGGGGCGGCGTGGTCGGCCTGACGCATGATCTGGCCGAAAACCTCAGCTTGACCGGAGAGCTCGGCGCGCTGCGCGACGAGGATCCCTCTGGCCATACCACCGACGCACGTCTGGCGCTGTCGCTGGCCTGGGAGCCGGTGGAGCGCTTCCAAATCGATTTCGAGGCCGATGCCGGCCTGTCCGACGGCGCGCCCGACCGGACTCTGGCGATTGGCCTGGCCTGGCAATTCCGCTGAGCGAAGGGGAGAGGAATCCGATGAGCGAGGAAATCGCGATCCAGCAGGTGATCAACCGCTATACCGACGGCTGCAACCGGCAGGACTGGCCGCAGGTCATGGCGACTTTTGCCGCGGACGGGATCTGGGAAGTCCAGGGCAACGACATCCAGGGCCACGCGGCGATCCAGCCGGCGATGGCGGCGTTCCTGACGCAGATGGACTATTTCACCCAGATCTCCTCAGCCTCGGTGATCGAGATCGCCGGCGACCGCGCCACCGCGCGCACGACGATCCGCGAATGCGGCAAGTTCAAGGGTCGCGACGAGGCCCTCGAAGTGCTGGGTTTCTATGCCGACGATCTGGTCAAGACCGCGGCAGGTTGGGTTTTCGCACGGCGCAAGTTCACGAGCTTCGGGCTGCATCGCTTTCCGCTCGCACCCGGACCGGCATTGGGCTGAACAGCCGAGGCTCGGTGCCGGGCTTGGCATGGGCGTATGCGTTTCATATATGCTTGATATACGAATCGTATATGGAGTCCCCATGGGCATCGTGAATATCGAGGAAGAACTGCACGATCAGCTGCGTCGGGCAACCAAGGTCTCGTGCCGATCGATCAACGCGCAGGCGGCCTACTGGATCAAGATCGGCATGCTGAGCGAGCTCAACCCGACGCTGAGCTTCAACGAGATCATCGAGCGAGAGCTTCACGCCGCGGGAGTCTCGGCGCCGCCGCTGGTGCTCAGCGCGGCATGACCAAGACCCCCGCGGAACTGGTTTTGATGGCCGAGTCCGGCCGGCTGCTGGCCTCCGTCTTCGAGATGCTCGATCGCACGTCGCTGGCGGGGCTCTCGACCTTGGAAGTCGATAGGCTGGTCGAGCGTTTCATCGTCGACGAGCTCCAGGCCCGGCCCGCGAGCAAGGGCCAGTACGGCTACGGCTTCGTGCTCAACTGCTCGATCAACGACGTGGTCTGCCACGGCGTGCCCTCGGCCACCGAGATCCTGCGCGACGGCGACATCGTCAACCTCGACATCACGCTCGAGAAGAACGGCTTCATCGCCGATTCGAGCAAGACCTACCTCGTCGGTCAGGTCGATCCGGCCGCGCGGCGGCTGGTCCAAGTCACCTACGAGGCGCTGTGGATGGGTATCCGCACGGTGCGCCCGGGGGCGCGACTGGGCGACATCGGCGCCGCGATCGAGCGCCACGCCAAGCGCCACGGCTATTCGGTCGTGCGCGAATATTGCGGCCACGGCATCGGCCGCGAGATGCACGAGGACCCGCAGATCCTGCACTTCGGCCGGCCAGGCACCGGCATGGTTCTGCGCGAGGGCATGGTCTTCACGATCGAGCCGATGCTCAACCGCGGCCGGCGCTCGGTACGGACCGAAGACGACGGCTGGACCGTCAGGACCCAGGACGGCTCGCTGTCCGCGCAGTTCGAGCATACGGTTGCGGTCACGGCCACGGGCGTGTCGGTGCTGACCCTGCGCGCCGACGAGCGAAGCAGGTCGAAGGCTGCCTGAGCTAGGTCGAGGGCCGCTGCACCCGCTTGCCCTTGGTGCGGCTGGTCAGGTGAAACTGGCCACAGCGATCGCAGCGGTAGTGGCGGAGTTCGATCGTCGCCTCACGCGCCGTCGTCAGCGCCGCCTCCTCGGAAGCGAACCGCTGTTTCCTTCGGCAGATCGACAGGCGCGTGCGCATCGCGCGGTCATGCGCGGCGCGCGGTGGGCGCGCAAACAAAAACCCCCGCCGGTGAGGGCGGGGGTTCTCGTTCATTTCCTGATGCGTCAGGCCGGGATCAACCGCTTCTCGCCGGCGATGCGCTGCATCGCCTTCTGCAGCTTCTCGAAAGCGCGGACTTCGATCTGACGGACGCGCTCGCGGCTGACGTGATAGACTTGGCTGAGCTCTTCGAGCGTCTTCGGGTCCTCGATCAGGCGGCGTTCGGTCAGGATCTGCTTCTCGCGATCGTTGAGGCTCTCCATCGCTTCGACCAGCATGTCGTGACGCAGCCTGGACTCCTGGTCCTCCGCGACGATCTCGTCCTGGAGCGGGCCGTTGTCCTGCAGCATGTCCTGCCACTGGCCTTCGCCGTCCTCGCGGAACGAGACGTTGAGCGACGAGTCGCCACCCATCATCATGCGCCGGTTCATGTTGACCACTTCCTGCTCGGACACGCCGAGCTTGGTCGCGATCGTACGAACGTCGTCGGGATGCAGATCGGCATCCTCGTAGGCGTCGAGGTTCTTCTTCATCCGGCGAAGGTTGAAGAACAGCTTCTTCTGCGCCGCGGTGGTGCCCATCTTCACGAGGCTCCACGACCGCAGGATGAATTCCTGCATCGAAGCCTTGATCCACCACATGGCGTAGGTCGCCAGGCGGAAACCGCGCTCGGGCTCGAACTTCTTGACGCCCTGCATCAAGCCGATGTTGCCTTCGGAAATGAGTTCGGACACCGGCAGGCCGTAGCCGCGGTAGCCCATGGCGATCTTCGCCACGAGGCGCAGGTGGCTCGTCACCAGTTGCGCGGCGGCGTCGGGATCCCCATGTTCCGAGAAGCGCTTGGCGAGCATGTATTCCTGCTCGGGCGCGAGAATCGGGAATTTCTTGATTTCCGACAGGTAGCGATTGAGGCTCTGCTCACCGCCCAGTGTCGGAACGACCGGAAGGTTGCGTTCCATATCTAGTACCCTGTTCCTTGTATGTCGGCGGGCCGATGCAAGACCCTTATATTAGGCGTCTGCTTTTGCCGCCACGTATGAGTAATTTATAACACGAAAGCTTTAGTTCAGTTCCGCAATTCTCCGATCAGTGTGACCATGTCTTCCGGCAATTCCGATATGAAATGCACGGATTTTCCGGTGACCGGATGGACGAAGCCAAGTTCCGCGGCGTGGAGCGCCTGGCGCTGGAAGCCGAGTGCGGAGAGAATCGGCCGAAGCCGTGGAGAGGCGCGTCCATAGACAGGATCCCCCAATAGCGCATGGCCGATTGACGCCATATGAACGCGCACCTGGTGGGTTCGCCCGGTCTCTAGCCGGCATTCAACCAGGCTGGCGTTGCTGAGCGGTTCGAGCGTGCGATAGTGCGTCACCGCGTGCTTGCCGCGCCCGTCCTCGACCAGCGCCATCTTCTTGCGGTTCGTCGTCGAGCGCGCGATCGCGCCGCGGACCGTGCCCGCGGGCGGGATCGGCCGGCCGCCGACCACGGCGCGATAGGCGCGCACGATCGAATGATCGGCGAACTGCCGGGCGAGGCCTTCGTGCGCCGCGTCGCTTTTCGCGGCGACGAGCAGCCCCGAGGTGTCCTTGTCGATGCGATGCACGATCCCGGGACGCGCAACCCCGCCGATGCCCGAGAGCTGGCCGGCGCAGTGGTGCAGCAGCGCGTTTACCAGGGTGCCGTCGAGATTGCCCGCGGCCGGATGGACGACGAGCCCTGCGGGCTTGTCGACTACGATCAGGTGTTCGTCCTCGTAGGCGACGACCAGCGGGATGTCCTGCGCCGCTGCTTCGGCCGGAATCGCTTCGGGCACGCGGATCGCGAAAGGCGTATCTTTCGCGGGCTTGAGCGAGGCCTGGCTGACGGGCTTGCCCGAAAGCGCGATCCGGCCTTCGCCAAGCAGCGCCTTGACGCGCTCGCGCGAGAGGCCGCTGGCGTCGGCCAGGGCCTTGTCGAGCCGCAGCCCGTCCTCGGCGATGACGCCTTCGATGATGCTTTCCGCGCTACCCACGGCTACAAGATGGGGATGGTCCTTCTGGTCACAAGTGATGTTATCGCAACACTGGTTGCAGAAGCTGCGCGAGCCGCGCCAGAGGAGTGTTGCGGGTTGCTGCTGGGGCGCGAAGGTCGCATCGAAGGCGCCATTCCGGCGGCCAATGTGGCGGCCGATCGCCAGCGGCATTTCGAGATCGATCCTGCCGCGCTCTTCGCCGCTCACCGCGCCGCGCGCGCGGGAGGGCCCGAGCTCATCGGCTATTTCCACTCGCATCCCAGCGGCCATCCCGTGCCCTCCGCGACCGATTGCGAGCACGCCAGTGGCGACGACCGCGCCTGGGCGATCGTCGCGGAAGGCACCGTCGCCTTCTGGCGCGATGGCGCGGAGGGCTTCGAGCCGCTTTCCCATTGCGTGCTTGGCGGTTAAGGGAGGGCTGAACAGGAAAGCCGAACACCTATGACCATCAGCTCTCTCGATCTTGCCAGCCTGCTTTGCTCGCGACTTTGCCATGACATGCTGAGCCCGGTCGGGGCGCTCACCAACGGGCTCGAGCTGCTGTCGGACGAAAAAGATCCCGAGATGCGCCAGCGCTGCTTCGAGCTGCTCGAGCAGAGCGCGCGGATCTCTGCCGACAAGCTCAAGTTCTTCCGCCTGGCCTTCGGCGCCGCGGGCGGTTTCGGCGAGATGGTCTCGGTCACCGAAGCGCGTGCTCTCGTCGATGCGCTGGTCGGCAACAACGGCCGGATCGAGGTGAACTGGGCATTGGCGAACGAGTCGCTGCCCAAGCCGGCGGTCAAGACCATGCTCAACCTCGCGCTGATCGCCATCGATTCGCTGGCGCGCGGCGGCACGCTCGACATCGGCGCCGAATTCCGCGCCGACGAGAATGGCCAGGAAGCCAGCGAAATCGTCGTGCGCGCCACGGGTGCCCGCATCGCCTTCGACCAGGACATCGGCCGCGCGCTCGACGGCTCGCTGCCCGACCGCGAGCTGGCCAGCCGGACCGCACCCTCGGCCATGCTGCGCGAACTGGCCTCCAGCCTCGGCGGCCAACTGCAATGGGCACTGTCCGAAGATGCGCTGGTCCTGGGCGCGGTACTTCCCGTCGCGTAAGGAATAAGGTCCGGTGGTCAACCGCTGGCTGGTCCATCACGAAAGAGCGTCGCCCAATTGGGACGAGCGCATGCTGCGCGTCTCGATGGTCGTGCTCCACTACACCGGCATGCGCACCGCGCAGGAAGCGCTCGACCGGCTCTGCGACGCGGAGGCCAAGGTCTCCGCACATTATTTCATCGACGAGGCGGGGCAGGTTACCCAACTGGTGCCCGAGGAGAAGCGCGCCTGGCACGCGGGCAAGTCCTACTGGCGCGGGATCACCGACGTGAATTCGGCCAGCGTCGGCATCGAACTGGCCAATCCCGGACACGAGTGGGGCTATCGCGAATTCCCCGAGGCGCAGATGGATGCCCTGCTGCCGTTGCTGGCGGACATCGTCGAGCGCCACCAGATCGCGCCGGTCAACGTCGTCGGTCATTCGGACATCGCGCCCGCGCGCAAGCTCGATCCGGGTGAACTGTTCGACTGGCCGCGGCTGGGCAAGCTGCGGCTGGCCGTGCCGATCCCCAAGGCCAAGATGAACCTGCTCTACGACAATCCCGGGGCCTTCTACCTGGCGCTCGAGCGGTTCGGCTACGACGTCGCCGACGGCCATGCCGCGGTGCGCGCCTTCGAGCGACGCTGGCGGCCCAACAAGATCGAGGGCGAGATCGACGGGCAGCTTGGGGGAATCCTGTTCGAGCTGCTGTTGGAGCGCGACAGCTGACGTGCTAGGGCGCGCCTGCCGGGGGACCGGGCAGCCGCGTCATCCTTCGGGATGCCGAGGAAAGTCCGGGCTCCACGAAACAAGGGTGGCGGGTAACGCCCGCCGGGCGCAAGCTTAGGGAAAGTGCCACAGAGAGCAGACCGCCTGTTTACAGGTAAGGGTGAAAGGGTGCGGTAAGAGCGCACCGCGCGGCCGGTAACGGTTGCGGCATGGCAAACCCCACCCGGAGCAAGACCGAATAGGGGCGGCGGGCTTGTCTACGTCCGAAAGGATACGGGACAGGCGGGGCGGTTTCGGCCCCTGATCGCCCGGGTTGGTCGCTGGAGCGGCGTAGCAATGCGTCGCCAAGAGGAATGGCTGCCGTCGTCCGCATGTCCCTTTCGGGATACTACGGGCGTCACAGAACCCGGCTTACAGGTCCCCCGGCAAATTTCGGGACTTCGGGCTCAGACGGGGCGGGTATCGACCACGATCGCGCCATCGCGCTCTTCGGTGGCGATCAGCCAGCGCCGTTCGCCCTCGAGGCCGAGCGCGGTCAGCCGTCCCGATTTGTAGGCGCCGGTGTCGATGCCGATGCGGTTGCGGCGCAGGTCCGGTTCGGCGGTGATCGTATGGCCGTGCACCACCATGAATCCGTGGCTGTCGGCGTAGTCGAGGAAGGGCTCGCGGATCCAGCGCATGTCCTCGACCGTCTGGGTGCCGATCGGCACGCCCGGTCGGATGCCGGCGTGGACGAACAGGTAGTCGCCGAGCGCGACGAAATCCTCGAAGCCGGCGATGAAGGCGAGGTCCTCGGACGGAATCGCCCGGCGCATCAGGGCCTGTGTTCCGGCGAGGTCGGCCGTGGCGAGATCGGCGGGGGCGACCCCGTAGGACTGGATCGTCGCGTCGCCGCCATAGAGCAGGAAGCCGCGCAGGACCGCGGGATCGTCGAAACTTTCGAGCAGCTTTTCCTCGTGGTTGCCGCAGATCACGCGAACCTTGCGTCGGCTCTGCCAATCGCGCGTCGCGGCCACGACCCCGGCGCTGTCGGGGCCGCGGTCGATGAGGTCGCCGAGCAGGATCACGGTCGTCTCGGCCAAGCCGCGAGCCGCGTCGTCGGCCTCGATCGCCGCAGCCAGGGTTTCGAACAGATCGAGCCGGCCGTGGACGTCGCCGATCGCATAGACGCGCTCTCCCGCGGGAACCGCGGCAGCGGCCTGCGACGTTTGTCGCGCGAAAAACTGGCGGATCGACTTGAGCATCGTGGGCTCTGTTACGCCCGGAATGCTTGCCACGCGAGGCCTGGATGCGGGCGGGCGAACCTGTTGCCCAAAATCCTCGCCACCGCAGCAGCGTCGCGGCCCGGCTGAAAACGGCTTGTGCGATCCCGTCAGGCTGTGCAGCCCGAGAGTCGGCCTCTTACGGGAATTCATTCATGCCTTCGTCCTTCCGCGCTTTCGCTGCCGTCGCCTTGCTGGCTGGCAGCATGCTGACCTCGGCGACCGCCTTCGCTGACGAGACCGATCCGCCCAGCGAGATCACGCTCCACGGGCATGCGGCACTGGTCAGCGACTACCGCTTTCGCGGCCTCTCGCGTTCGAGCGGCGATCCGGCAGTTCAGGGCGCGATCGAAGTCAGCCACGCCAGCGGGTTCTATGCGGGCCTCGGTATCTCCTCGCTCGATCTCGGTGCCGTTGGGCCGCTGACCGGTCCGGTCCACAGCGACATGCAACTCGACGTCTATGGCGGCTGGACCGGCCCGCTGACGGGCGGCTGGAATGCCGACTTGGGCCTCCTCTATTACGCCTTTCCCGCGGGCAATTTCGGCAAGGCCGAGTTCTTCGAGCCCTATGCTTCGGTCTCGACGACGCTCGGCCCGCTCAGCGGCAAGCTCGGCGTGAAATATGCCTGGAAGCAGCAGGCGCTGAACTTCAACGGCGGCCGCAAGGACGACAATCTCTACGTCCACCTCGATCTCGGCGCGGGAATCCCCAACACGCCGGTCTCGCTTTCGGCGCGGCTCGGTTACACCGATGGCGCGCTCTCGCCCAAATACGCGACGGGCGAGACCCTGGACTATGCCGGCGGGCTCGATTGGGCGCTGGGCGCGAGCTATGCGATCACGCCGTTCCTGTCGGTCGGCGGCCAGTACGTCGGCGTCCAGGGGCGCTCGATCGACGGCTATTCGAACGATACCGTGGTGGGCACGCTCAAGCTGTCTTTCTGATTTCGCCGGCGACGGTTTAAAAATCGGTCCGCGGGCCTAGATTGCGGCAACCTCCGCGCTGCCTCCTTGCGCGCGACGAAGCGAAAGACCGATCCGTGAGCAAATTCCTCCACACCATGATCCGCGTGACCGATCCGGCGAAGACGATCGCCTTCTTCGAACTGTTCGGCGTCCGCGAGGTGCGGCGATTCGATAACGAGAAGGGGCGCTTCACCCTGATCTTCCTCGCTGCCGAGGGCCAGGAGGGCGTCGCCGAGGTCGAGCTGACGCACAACTGGCCCGATGAGAACGGGAACGCGGAGGACTACAAGGGCGGGCGCAATTTCGGCCATCTCGCCTATGGCGTGGCCGACATCTACGCGACCTGTCAGGCGCTGGCTGACGCCGGGGTGACGATCAACCGTCCGCCGCGCGACGGCCACATGGCCTTCGTCCGCTCGCCCGACGGCATCTCGGTCGAACTGCTCCAGCAGGGCGAGCGCCTGGCGCCGCAGGAGCCCTGGGCGAGCGCGCCGAACATCGGCGAGTGGTAGGGTTCAGGCGCCGCGCATCGGCGGCGCCAGCCTGAGCACGAGATAGCCGGCGAGCGCCGAGAGGAGCGAGCCGGCGAGCACGCCGAGCTTGGCCTGCTCGACCAGCGCGGGGTGCGCGGGAAAAGCCAGCGCGCCGATGAACAGGCTCATCGTGAAGCCGATGCCGCAGAGCAGCGCCAGACCCCAGAGCTGGAGCCGGCTCGCACCTTCGGGCGGGCGTGCCAGGCCCAGGCGTTCGGCCAGCAGGATCGCGCCGAAGATGCCCACCTGCTTGCCGAGGAACAGGCCGGCGGCAATGGCGAGCGGCAGCGGCGCGAGCAGATCGGAGAGCCCGAGCCCGGCGAGGCTCACCCCGGCATTGGCGAACCCGAACAGCGGTACGATGAGATAGCCGTTCCACGGCACCAGCGCGTGCTCGAGCCGCAGCAGCAGGCTGTCGCCCGATCGATCGGGCCGGAGCGGGATCGTCAGCGCGGCGAGCACGCCGGCCACGGTCGCGTGGACGCCCGAATGGAGCATGCAGTACCAGAGCGCGGCGGC
The DNA here is from genome assembly GCA_004211435.1 of Novosphingobium sp. Classification (GTDB taxonomy): domain Bacteria; phylum Pseudomonadota; class Alphaproteobacteria; order Sphingomonadales; family Sphingomonadaceae; genus Novosphingobium; species Novosphingobium anseongense. The sequence goes on from SECS01000026.1 coordinate 12,585, forward strand.
GAGCAGCACGTAGGGCAGCGGACGGCCGACCCGCAGCGCGCCGAGAACGGCCATGCCGGCCAGCAGCACGAGGCTCGCGACCAGCCAGCCCGCCGCGATCTGCGCGGTGTAGAACAGCGCGATGATCGCCACGGCGCCGAGATCGTCGACGATCGCCACGGTCAGCAGGAACAGGCGCAGCGAGGGCGGCAGGCGGCGTCCGAGCAGCCCGAGGACGCCGAGCGCGAAGGCGATGTCGGTCGCCGCCGGGATCGCCCAGCCGCGATGGAGATCGGCTTGTCCCGCCGCGAAGAGGAGAAAAACCAGCGCCGGCGCGGCCATCCCCGCGGCCGCGGCCAGCACCGGCAGCCGCCGCCGAGCGGGATCGGCCAGCGCCCCGGCCAGGACCTCGCGCTTGATCTCCAGCCCGACGGTAAAGAAGAACACGGCCATCAGTGCGTCGTTGATCCAGTGGTGGAGCGTGGGCAGCCTGGCTATCGGACTTCCCGGCAGCGGATCGTGCAACATGGCGTGATAGGCATGGGCAAGCGGCGAGTTGGCCACGACGATCGCTGCCGCGGCGACCGCCATCAGGATCAGCCCGGCACACGCGTCACCGCCGAGGGTTCGCGTCAGGAAACCGGCCAGGCGGCTCGCGGCGGAAAGTGTTCGGCGTTGCATGCCCCCTTGTGGGTGGCGTGCAGTATCGTTGCAAGTCGGTCGCAATGACTTTAACCTGCCTTGCAAGGACAGATTCCGCAGGGGGGAATCGGGGCGCATGGGGTCCGAGGGCATTACCATCTTGCCGCAGGTGCTCGACTGGCTGCAGCTGGTCGAATACGAACTGCTGTTGTTCGCTTCGTTCTGGTTCGTGCTCGGCGCGCTGGACGAATTTGCGGTCGACGCCCTGTTCGTCTGGCTCAAGCTGACGGGCCGTGCCCAGGTGCGGCGGCTGCCGCGCGGTGCCGAAACCCGCCCGCTGGGTGGCCGCGTGGCCGTTCTCGTGCCCGCCTGGCGCGAGGACGCGGTGATCGGCGAGATGATCGCGCATAGCCTCAAGGCCTGGCCGCAGCGCGAACTGCGGCTCTACGTCGGCTGTTATGCCAACGACCCGGCGACGCTGGCGGCGGCGATGGCTGGTGCCGGCGAGGATCCGCGCGTGCGTCTGATCGTCAACGAGCGCGCCGGGCCGACCACCAAGGCGGATTGCCTCAACCGTCTCTACGCCGCGGTCTGTGCCGACGAGGCGCGCAGTGGCCAGGCTTTCGCGAGCGTGATCCTGCATGACGCCGAGGACATGGTCCATCCCGCGGCCCTGGCGGCCATGGCGCAGGCGCTGACAGAAGTCGATTTCGTGCAGATCCCGGTGCGCCCGGAGCCGCAACCGAAATCGCCCTGGGTCGCCGGGCACTATTCGGACGAGTTCGCCGAGTCCCATGCCAAGGCCCTGGTCGTGCGCGATGCGATCGGCGCGGCGATTCCGGCGGCCGGCGTCGGCTGCGGTTTCGCGCGGGCGACGCTCTCGCAATTGGCCCTGGTGCGGATGGAAGAGGGCGGCTCGGGTCCCTTCGCGAGCGAATGCCTGACCGAGGACTACGAACTTGGCGTGCTCGTCTATCGCACCGGTGGCCGGAGCCGTTTTCTGCGGCTTCGCGATGCCAATGGTGATCTCGTGGCGACGCGTGCCTATTTTCCGAGCGAGCTCGAATTCGCGATCCGGCAGAAAGCGCGCTGGATCCACGGGATCGCGCTGCAGGGCTGGGATCGCCTCGGCTGGTCGAACAAGCCGCTCGACATGTGGATGGCTCTGCGCGACCGGCATGGGCCGCTGACCTCGGCCGTGCTGGGGGCAGCCTATCTGCTCTTGGCGGTCGAACTCGTCCTCGCACCGGCGCGGCTCATGGGCTGGACCTCGAGCGAACCCGTCGAGCCGCTGATGCGGGTGTTGATCTCGATCAGCTTCCTCGCCTTCCTCTGGCGTGCGCTCTGGCGTTTCGGCCTGACCGCGCAAGAATACGGCCTCGTCGAAGGCGCGCGGGCGGTCCTGCGTATTCCGGTGGCGAACGTGGTCGCGATCCTGGCGGGACTGCGGGCGTTGCGCGCCTATATCCGCACGCTGCGCGGCGAAATGGTGCAATGGGACAAGACGCATCATGCTGCCCATCCCGCGGCGATGGTGCAGGTCGCACGATGAACTCGGCACGCTCTTATCGCGGTCAGCCGCTGGTCGCGTTGATCGCCCTGCTCGGCGGCTGGGTCGTGCTGCGCGTCATCGTCTGGGAGGCGAGCGCGCCGACATCCGCAGTTTTCGAGACGGCAAGACCGGTGATCGCCGTACCCGCGTCGCGCGAACCGACGCAGGCTACGCCGAGGCCCTCCTTGCCGCCGCCATACGAAGCTCAGGCATCACGCTTCGTTCCGCCGCCCGCGCCGCCGCAACCCTGGTCGCAGCAGGGTAAGGTGTTGCAGATGCCGCGGGCCGTGCGCTCGTCGCCGATGCCGCGCGAGGCGGTCGAACCGGTGCCGGTCCGGCTTTCGGCAGCGCATCAGCTCCTGTGGATGGCGGCGCTTTCGCAGATACCCTTGCCGGCAATCGCCTCGACGGTCGTGACACGACCGGAGCCGTCGCCAGGTCTCGAGCCGCGTGCGGCGTTGCCTTCGCGCTGGTCGGCCGACGGCTGGCTGCTCCTGCGCCGCGGCGGCACGGTCTCGCCGGCCGGCGGTTTCGCGCCGGCGACCTATGGCGCGAGCCAGGTCGGCGCGGTCGTGCGCTATCGGCTTGCGCCGCAGAGCGCGCAGCGCCCCGCGCTCTATCTGCGCGGCAGCGCCGCGCTCAACGGCTCGCGCGAGCGCGAGGCGGCGTTGGGGATCGCGGCGCGGCCGATCGCGGGCTTGCCGGTCTCGGTCGCGGCCGAAGTGCGAGTCAATTCGCAGCCCAGCGGCACGCGCGCGCGTCCGGCGGCCTTTGCCTACACCGAATTCGCGCCGGTCGACCTGCCGCTGGCGGCGCGCGCCGAATTCTATGCCCAGGCCGGCTATGTCGGCGGCAATTTCGCCAGCGCCTTCGCCGACGGCCAAGTCCGTGTCGATCGCCGGTTGGTGCGTCTCGGCCGCGGCGATCTGCGTGCGGGCGCTGGCATCTGGGGCGGGGCGCAGAAGGGGGCCTCGCGGCTCGATGTCGGGCCGACCGCGGTCGTCGGCCTGCCGATCGGCGAGCGGGCCGGCGCGCGGCTCGGAGTCGACTGGCGTTTCCGCATCGCGGGCAATGCCGTGCCCAGTTCTGGGCCTGCGCTGACGCTGTCCGCAGGTTTCTGACCTCGCGCCGGCTTGCCTTGCCGGCCGGGGTTCGCGACAAGACGTTCAGATGGATGTCTACCTTCCGATCGCCAACCTCTCGGTCAACGGCCTGATCATCGTCGCGCTCGGCGCGCTGACCGGTGTGCTGTCGGGACTGTTCGGTGTCGGCGGCGGCTTCCTGACGACGCCGCTGCTGATCTTCTACGGCGTTCCCCCGACCGTTGCCGCGGCTTCGGCCGCGAGCCAGGTGACCGGCGCCAGCGTTTCGGGCGTCTTCGCGCACTCGCGGCGCGGCGGGGTCGACGTCCAGATGGGTGCGGTGCTCGTTGCGGGCGGCATCCTGGGGACGGGTATCGGCGCGGCGCTGTTCCGGCTGCTCGAGGAACTCGGCCAGATCGATACGGTGATCAACGTGCTCTATGTCGTGCTGCTCGGCTCGATCGGCGGGCTGATGGCACGCGAGTCGATCCAAACGATCCGCGCACAGCGCAGCGGCGTGCCGATCCCGGCGGCCAAGCGCCGTCATCACCCGCTCGTCGCCAGCCTGCCGCTGCGCTGGCGATTCTACAAATCGGGGCTCTACATCTCGCCGCTGGCGCCGCTGCTGCTGGGTGTGGCGACGGGCATCCTGACGATGCTGATGGGCATCGGCGGCGGCTTCGTGCTGGTGCCGGCCATGCTCTACATCCTGGGCATGAGCGCCAGCGTGGTCGTCGGCACCTCGCTGTTCCAGATCCTGTTCGTCACCATGGCGACGACGATGATGCATGCGCTGACCACCAAGGCGGTGGACATCGTGCTCGCGGCGCTGCTGCTGCTCGGCTCTGTCACCGGCGCCCAGCTCGGCGCGCAGTTCGCGCAGAAGGCGAGCCCGGTCTATCTGCGCCTCGTGCTTGCGGCGATCGTCCTGCTCGTGGCGCTGCGGCTGTTCCTGGGGCTGACCTATCGGCCCGACGAGATATTCACGGTCTCTCCGTTGTGAAACGGCTGCTCGCCCTGTTCGCTCTGGTCCTGCTCACCGGAGCCCGCGATCCGATCCTCGTACCTGAAGTCTCGCAACACACGGTCGAGGTGCGCCAGGGCTTCACCGGCACCGAACTGCTGCTCTTCGGCGCGATCCTCAACCCCGAGGGTACGCGCGCCGGCCGCGACTACGACATCGCGGTCGTGCTCAAGGGACCGATCCAGTCGATCCTGGTGCGCGAGAAGCGCAAGGTGGCCGGGCTCTGGATCAATGTCGACAGCACAGGCTTCCGCTCGGCGCCGCTGTTCTACGGGGTGGCTTCGTCGCGGCCGATCCGTCAGATCGTCGACGAGAAGACCGCGGCGATCTATGAACTCGGCCTGCCCTCGCTGCAGCTTTCGCCGATCGGCACGATCGACACGCCGGTGCAGGAGCGCTTCGCCGCGGGGCTGGTCGATCTCAACCGCCGCGGCCAGCTCTATCAGGAGCAGGACAATGGCGTGAAGATCAGCGAGCAGGTGCTCTACCAGGCACGCATCGCCCTGCCGTCGAGCGTGCCGACCGGTGAATACACCGCCGAGACCTTCGCGATCCAGAAAGGCCGTGTGGTCGCTTCGGCGATCAGCCGGGTCGAGGTGCGCAAGACGGGCTTCGAGGGCGCGATCGTGCGCTTCGCCGACCAGCAGAGCTTTTGGTACGGCCTGCTCGCGGTCAGCGTCTCGGTGCTGATGGGGTGGGTCGCAGGTCGCCTGTTCGCGCTGGTCTGAGGGGCTTCGGGAGCGCCGATTTAGGGCGATGTTAACGACTGACTACTACGCATTTGCCGAATACCTGGAGCGCGGTGAATGTCCGACATGAGCATACATGGCTTTGATAAGGCCCAGCCGGCGAGCCCCGCCGACGTCGCCGCGGTTTCGGTCAACGCCACCCAGCCGATCGGCGTGGTGCTCGACGTCAGCGGCTCGGGAAGCCAGATCGCCTTCGACGCGCAGCGGCTCAACGAATGCGCGCAGGACCGCGATCCCTCGGTTGCGCTTTCCGGCCAGGTCGGCAGCCAGGTCAAGATCCGCGTCGGCAATTCCTGGCTGCTTGCCAGTGTGCGCAACCAGAAGCAGGATCAGCGCAACGGTGGCGGCATCCTTTCGGCGGTCGACTTCCTGGGCGAGGGCGAGGAGGAGCGGCTGACCGGCCGCATCCACTCCTTCCGCCGCGGCGTCACCGGCTATCCGATCCCCGGCGCGCTGGTCTATCCAGCGACCTCGGCCGACCTCAAGCAGATCTACGCCAGCGATGGCCGCGCCGCGATCCAGATCGGCAACGTCTATCCGACCAAGGACATCCGCGCCGGTCTCTATACCGATGCGCTGCTGGGCAAGCATTTCGCACTGCTCGGCTCGACGGGTACCGGCAAGTCGACCAGCGCCGCGTTGATCCTCCACCGGATCTGCGAATCCGCGCCCGAAGGCCACGTCATCCTGATCGACCCGCACGGCGAATATTCGGCGGCCTTCCGCAACAACGGCGTGATCCTCGATGTCACCAACCTGCAGATGCCCTACTGGCTGATGAACTTCGAGGAGCATTGCGAGATGTTCCTGACCTCGTCGGGCAACGAGCGCCAGCAGGACGCCGACATCCTTTCGCGCTGCCTGCTGCAGGCGCGCTCGAAGAACCGGCTGGCCGAGCAGATGGGCAAGATCACCGTCGACGCGCCGATCCCCTATTTGCTCTCGGACCTGTCCAACATTCTCCAGAACGAGATGGGCAAGCTCGACAAGGCAACCAATTCGGCGCCCTACATGCGTGTCAAGACCAAGCTCGACGAGCTCAAGTCCGACCCGCGCTATCAGTTCATGTTCTCGGGCATGCTGGTCGGCGACACGATGGCCGAATTCATCGCCAAGATCTTCCGCCTGCCGGCGCGCGGCAAGCCGATCTCGATCATCGACGTCTCTGGCGTGCCTTCGGAAATCACCTCGACCGTGGTCGCGGTGCTGAGCCGTCTGGTCTTCGACTTCGCGGTCTGGGGCCGCGAGGAGAAGACGCGGCCGATCCTGCTCGTCTGCGAGGAGGCGCACCGCTACGTTCCCAACGAGAAGAACGCCGACGGCTCGTCGGTCGGCAAGATCCTTTCGCGCATCGCCAAGGAGGGCCGTAAATACGGCATCTCGCTGGGCCTGATCACGCAGCGGCCTTCGGATCTTGCCGAAGGCGTGCTGTCGCAGTGCGGCACGATCATCTCGATGCGTCTCAACAACGACCGCGACCAGGCCTTCGTCAAGGCGGCCATGCCCGAAGGCGCGCGCGGCTTCCTCGACTCGATCCCGGCGCTTCGCAACCGCGAGTGCATCATCTGCGGCGAGGGCGTCGCGATCCCGATCCGCGTCTCGTTCGACGATCTCGAGGAGCACAAGCGGCCGGCCTCGGAAGACCCCTCGTTCAGCGAGCTGTGGAACGGCTCGGGCGGCGAGGAGGACATGGTCTACCGCACCGTCCAGCGCTGGCGCGCCGGCGGACGGTAATTACTCGGCGGGTATGGCCTCGGGCATGCGCGGGGCTTGCGCCTTGGTGCGCCAGCCGCCTCGGGTATAGGCCAGCCACGTCAGGATCACCGAAATCACCGAGCCTGCCGGGAAGGCCCACCATACGGCCTCGCCGCCCAGCCAGGGATAGGTCAGGTAGTAGAAGCCGATGCGGGCGGGATACATCGAGATCACCATGACGAGCAGCGGCAGCATGACAGCGCCGTAGGACCGCATCGTGCCCGTCAGCACCATGGTGATGCCGACGAGAATATAGGTCCAGGTGCAGATCACCTGGACGTGCTCGGCGATCGGGATCGCGGCGCTGCCGTGGCCGAGGAACAAGGTCAACAGCGGTCCGTCGAACAGCAGCAGCAGGGCCGAGAGCAGCCCGGTAAGCAGGATATTGGCATAGACGCCGGCCATGGTGATCGGTTCGACCCGGTCGTGCCGCGAAGCGCCGACGTTCTGCGCGACCATCGCGCTGACCGCGGTCGAGATCGCGAAGGCGGGCATCTGGATATAGGACCAGATCTGCATCAGCGCGCCATAGGCGGCCGTGGCCATCAGGCCTTCGCGGTTGACCAGCCCCATCATGATCACGCCCGCGACCGAGGTCACCGCCATCTGTCCGCCCATCGGCAGGCCCTTGCCGACGACATAGGCAAGCTCGTCGCGGCTGGGGAACAGATAGGCGAGTTCGCGGCCCTTGAGCCGGATCGGGATGTCGCGCCAATAGATCCAGGCGACCATCGCCAGCAGCCCGCAGAGGCTGGCGATCGCATTGGCCAGGGCCGATCCGGCGATGCCGAGTTCGGGCACCGGGCCGAGGCCGAGGATCAGTACGGGGTTGAGCGCGATGCCGATCAAGGTCGCGAGGATCATCGCATAGAGCGGGGTCTTGGCGTCGCCCGCGCCGCGCAGGCTCATCGACACCATCATCGAGACCGTGCCGAAGGGCATCGTCAGGAAGATGATGTCGAGATATTCGAGCGCCGGCTGGTGGATCGCCGCGGGGGTAGAGAGCGCGCGCAGCAGCGCGTCGCCCGAGAAATAGCCGATCCAGCCGCCGACCAGCGCGATCAGGGCGCAGAAGCCCGTGCCGGCACCGAACACGCGCCGCGCCGCATCGAAATCGCGCGCACCGAAATGCTGGCCGACCTTGACCGTCGCCGCCATGCCGAAGCCGAAGACGAAGGAGAAGACGAGGAACATCACCATGTTGGCATTGGCCGTCGCCGCCAGGGCCTTGTCGCCGAGCAGCTGGCCGACCCAGATCGTGTTGATCGTGCCGCCGAAGGTCTGGAGCACGTTGGAAAACAGCGTGGGGATCGAGAACGTGAGCAGGGTACGCAGAATCGGCCCCTGAGTCAGGTCCTTGTGGCCTGCAGGTCCTCTTCCCGATTCCTCAGCTAGCTTATCATTGCTCACGTACCTCTGGTGTCGCCGAAGAGGTGGATATGCAAGCGATCGGTGAGATTAAATTCATGTTCCGAACAGGTTTGCGCCAGCCAGTGCGACCGCTGGCGGATCGTCGCGCTGTCGCGGCCCTCGGGCATCAGGAAAATGCGCGAGCCGGGGATCGCATGGGCCTGCTGGATCGCGACGACCTCTTCGACGTCGGCGGGCTCGGCCACGACGAATTTGAACCAGGCGCGGGGCTCGGTCGCCCAGTGGGCGAGACGATCGGGATTGAGCGCGAGATCGGCGGGATTGCCGCTGTGCGAGAGCTTGGGGCTGACGTTGTACTGATCGACCAGGGCATCGAGCGCGGGGTGCGGCGGCACCGAGCCGTTGGTCTCGATCTCGACATGGGTGCCGGGAACGAGCCCCTGCAGATGTGCGACCATCCGCGCGAGCGCCGGCGCCTGAAGCAGGGGCTCGCCGCCGGTTATGACCAGGCGATGCTGGCCCAGCGCGGCGATGCGCCGGGCGGTCTCCTCTTCCGGAAGCGTCACCTGCTCCTCGCCACGGTCGAAGGTCTCGTCGTCGCGGTGCGGGCGGTTGTCGCCGGCGAAGCGCCAGGTGTAGGCCGTGTCGCACCAGACGCAGGCGAGATTGCAGCGCGACAGCCGCACGAAAGTGCAGGGGCGCCCGATCGAGGCGCCTTCCCCCTGGATCGAGGCGAAGATCTCGGGCTCGCCGGGCTCGGTCGTGGCGAGGATCAGCGGCATGGGGTGACGCTACAAGGTGACAAAGGTGACGAAGGTGACAAAGGTGACAGGCTCCAAAGGGCAAAGGTGTCACCTTGCGCGCGGCGCAAGCGCGCAAAAGCCTGGAATTGCGAGGGCGAGCGAAGGGGCATGGCGCTCGCTTTCTCATTTTGCGGCGGGGTAGGAAAGCGGACTCTCAGATCCTTCCCTGCAAGGGGAGGTGGCAGCGGCGTAGTCGCTGACGGAGGGGTGTAACCGCTGGCGGTGACACCCCTCCACCGCCTTCGGCGGTCCCCCTCCCCTTGCAGGGGAGGAACGTTCAACCCAACCGCTTGAGCGCCGCCGCGAGCCGCTCGGCTTCGGCGGCGTGGGCGGCGTGGTCGGCGCGGGCCTTGTCGACGGCTTCGGGCTTGGCCTTCTCGACGAAGGACGGGTTGTTCAACCGTCCTTCGAGCGACTTGGCCTCCTTCTGCGAGACCGCGAGCGCCTTTTCGAGCCGCGACTTCTCGGCGGCGATGTCGACCACGCCTTCGAGCGGCACGACGATGTTCGCGTCGCCCGCGCCGATCGCCATGGCCGCGCCGGCGGGGGCCGGGGCGAACTGGATCGCGTTGAGGCGGGCGAGGCGGTCGATCGCGCCGGCGTTGCGCTCGATGATGCCGCGCGTCGCCGCGCTGGGATCGGGCAGGTAGGCGTCGAGCTTGGCGCCGGGCGCGATGCCGAGCTCGTTCTTGGCCGTGCGCAGGTTGCCGACAAGCGCGATCAGCCATTCGACCTCGCGCTTGGCCTCGGCATCGACCGATGCCTGCGGTGCCGGCCACTGCGCGACGATCAGTTCGTAAGGCCGGTCGCCGAGCTTGTCCCAGAGCTCTTCGGTGACGAAGGGCATGAAGGGGTGGAGCATGACGAGGATCTGGTCGAGCACCCAGCCGGCGACCTGCTTGGTCTCTTCGTCGAAATTGCCCTTCACCAGCTCGATGTACCAGTCGCAGAACTGGTCCCAGACGAAGTGGTAGATCGCGTTGGCGGCGGCGTCGAAGCGCAGCTCGGCCATGGCCTTGTCGAGCTCGGCCAGGGTCTCGACGACTTCGCCGATGATCCACTTGTTGACCGCCGAGGTCGCGGCGGGGGCGGCCACCGACTGCGAGGCGCCGATCCCGTTCGACTGGCAGAAACGCGCGGCGTTCCACAGCTTGGTTGCGAAGTTGCGATAGCCCTCGACGCGCTTCTCATCCATCTTCACGTCGCGGCCCTGGCTTTCCATCGCCGCCATGAAGAAGCGCAGCGCGTCGGCGCCGTACTGGTCGATCAGGCCGAGCGGATCGACGACGTTGCCCTTGGACTTGGACATCTTCTGCCCGTCGGCCGCGCGGACGAGACCGTGCAGATAGAGCCGCTTCCACGGCACCTGGCCTTCGTTGAAATGCATGCCCTGCATGGCCATGCGCGCATCCCAGAAGAACAGGATGTCGAAGCCCGAGATCAGCAGGTCGTTGGGATAGTGGCGCTGGTAGAGCGTCGCGTTTTCTTCCGGCCAGCCGAGCGTGGCGAAAGGCCAGAGCGCCGACGAGAACCAGGTGTCGAGGACGTCCTCGTCGCGTACGAGCGTCTTGCCGCCGGCGAGCGCCTGGGCTTGCTCCTCTGTCTCGGCGACGAAGACCTCGCCATCCTCGGCGTACCAGGCCGGAATCCGATGTCCCCACCAGAGCTGGCGGCTGACGCACCACGGCTGGATGTTCTCCATCCAGTTGAAGAAGGTCTTTTCCCAGGTCTTGGGGACGATCTCGATCCGTCCGTCGCGCACAGCCTGCAGCGGCGGCTGGGCCAAGGTCTCAGCGTCGACGTACCACTGGTCGGTCAGCCAGGGCTCGATGACCACGCCGCCGCGGTCGCCGAACGGCGTCGCGATCGTGCGCGGTTCGAAGTCGGCTTCGACTTCCTCGCCGTCCTTGGCCTTGGTGACGTGGGGGACGAGGAAGCCCGCGGCCTTCATGTCCTCGACGATCATCTGGCGCACGACGAAGCGGTCCTGGCCGAGGTACTTCTCGGGCACGAGGCCGTCCTGCGTCTGCACGACCTGCGCCTCGGCGTCGAACATGTTGAGCATGTCGGCGGGCTTGATCCCCGCGCGCTTGCCGACGTCGAAGTCGTTGAAGTCGTGCCCCGGCGTGATCTTCACCGCGCCCGAGCCGAGCTCGGGATCGGCGTGCTCGTCGGCGACGATCTTGAAGCGACGACCGGTCAGCGGCTGGAGGATTTCCTTGCCGATCACCGACTTGTAGCGCGGGTCTTCGGCGTTCACCGCCACGGCCATGTCGGCGAGCATCGTCTCGGGGCGCGTCGTCGCGACGACGATGTGGTCGGCGCCGTTGTCGAGCGTGACGCCGTCGGCCAGCGGATAGCGGAAGTGCCAGAAGCCGCCCTTGATCTCCTGCGTCTCGACCTCGAGGTCGGAGATTGCGGTCTTGAGCTTGGGGTCCCAGTTCACCAGCCGCTTGTCGCGGTAGATCAGGCCCTGGTTGTAGAGATCGACGAAGACCTTCACCACGGCCGTGGTGAAATGCGGGTCCATCGTGAACTGTTCGCGCGACCAGTCCATCGAGCAGCCGAGGCGGCGCAGCTGGCCGGTGATCGTACCGCCGCTCTCGCGTTTCCACTCCCAGACCTTGTCGACGAAGGCCTCGCGCGAATAGTTGCTGCGCTTGTCCTGCTTGGCTTCCATCTGGCGTTCGACCACCATCTGCGTGGCGATGCCGGCGTGGTCGGTACCGACCACCCACAGCGCATCTTTGCCGCGCAGGCGTTCGTACCGGATCACAATGTCCTGTAGTGTGTTATCCAGCGCATGGCCGATATGCAGCGAGCCCGTCACGTTGGGCGGCGGATTGACGATGGTATAGGGGACGGCCTCGGGCCGCTCGGGGCGGAACAGCCCCTTGTCTTCCCAATGCGCGTACCACTTCGCCTCGATCGCGGCGGGGTCGAAAGTCTTGTCCAGAGCGGTTTCGGTCATGGTGGCGCCTTTGCCAGCGGGGCGCGCGGCGTGCAAGCGATGCGGCGGGTTCGGTGCCGTCTATCGCCTGTCCCGCACTTGCCGAGGCAGGTATTTTCCCGCATGAACCTCGCCTGATGCGCGAATGGGCCGACTTCACGACCGATGCGAAGGAGGGCGGGGCTAGCACCATCGCGCTCACCGGCGCGCTGACCGTTTCCTGCATCGGTCCGCTCGACCGCCGCCTGCGCGCGCTCGACCAGCCGATCGACAAGATCGACCTCTCGGGCGTCAGCGCGATCGATACGGTCGGCGCCTGGACCGCCTGGCGCACCGCGCGCGATCACGACGCAGAGATCGTCGGTGCCAGCGACCAGGCCGAACGGCTGATCGCGGCGATCAAGGATTCGAACAGCACCGCCGACATCGCGCCGCCGCGCGCCGAGATCATCGAGCGCGTGCCCGCGGCCGTCGGCGATCTCGTGATCGGCTGGGGTGAGGGTACGGTCGGCGTTGTCGGCTTCCTGGGCGCGCTGATGGTTTCGGCCGGGCACACGATCAAGAAGCCCAGCAAGCTGCGCATCAAGGCGCTGATCCGCCAGATCGAGCTCGTCGGCGTCTCGGCGCTCGGCATCATCGGGCTGATGTGCTTCCTCGTCGGCATCGTCATCGCCCAGCAGGGCGCGGTCCAGCTCCAGCAGTTCGGCGCCGAGTTCTACACGATCAACCTGACCGGCCGCCTCGCCATGCGCGAACTGGGCGTGCTGATGACCGCGATCATGGTCGCGGGCCGCTCGGGCTCGGCCTTCGCCGCGCAGCTCGGCACGATGAAGCTGACCGAAGAGGTCGACGCGATGCGCACGATCGGCGTCTCGCCGGTCGAGGCGCTGATCATCCCGCGCGTGCTCGCCGCCGTGCTGATGATGCCGCTGCTCGGCTTCTACGCCGCGGTCATGGCGATCATCGGCGGCGCCTTCCTGGCGAACTTCGCGCTCGACATCCCGTTCTTCACCTTCCTATCGCGGATTCAGGAGGTCGTGCCGATGCACGACGTCTGGGTCGGCATGATCAAGGCGCCGTTCTTCGGCCTGATCATCGCGCTCGCGGGCTGCTACCAGGGCATGCAGGTCAAGGCCAATGCCGAGGAAGTCGGCATCCGTACGACGATGGCCGTGGTCCAGGCGATCTTCATGGTCATCGTGCTCGACGCCTTCTTCGCGATCTTCTTCACCAAGGTGGGCTGGGGATGAGCGAGCACGACATCTCCGAGACGGTCGACGAGGCCGAACTGCCCGCGGTGGCCGAACCGTTCAAGGGCGAGCACCCGATCGTCATCGAGGGGCTGAAGAACTCGTTCGGCGATCACGTGATCCACGAGGACCTGTCGCTGACGGTCAACCGCGGCGAGATCATCGGCGTGGTCGGCGGTTCGGGCACGGGCAAGTCGGTGCTGATGCGCTCGATCATCGGGCTGCAGATCCCCGACCACGGAACGATCGAGGTGCTCGGCAGTTCGATCACCGATGCCCGCGACGACGACGATATCGACATACGCTCGCGCTGGGGCGTGCTGTTCCAGGGCGGCGCCTTGTTCTCGACCCTGACCGTGGCCGAAAACGTCGAGGTGCCGCTGCTCGAGTTCTATCCCGAGATCGACCCCGAGCTGCGCCACGAGATTGCGCGCTACAAGGTCATGCTCTCGGGACTGCCCGAAGAGGCGGCCGCCAAGTATCCGGCCGAGCTCTCGGGCGGCATGAAGAAGCGTGCCGGCCTGGCCCGCGCGCTGGCGCTGGATCCCGAAGTGCTGTTCCTCGACGAGCCGACCGCAGGCCTCGACCCGATCGGCGCTGCGGCTTTCGACCGGCTGACCAAGGAACTGCAGGAGACGCTGGGCCTGACCGTGTTCCTGATCACCCACGATTTGGACACGCTCTACGAGATCTGCGACCGCGTCGCGGTGCTCGCCGAGAAGAAGGTGATCGCCGTCGGCACGATCCCCGAACTGCTCGCGCTCGACCATCCGTGGATCCAGGAATATTTCAACGGCCCCCGCGGCCGGGCTGCACAGGACAGCCAGGCGCGCGGCGGCAAGGCGTCTCGCGACGCGAAAAGCGCGGATTCCGTAGACAATTCGAATGTAGAGGGGGCATAGGCGGGGGCGATGGAAACCAGAGCCAATCACGTCTGGGTGGGTGCGGTGACGCTGGCGCTGGTGGCGATGCTCGCCGCCTTCATCATCTGGATCGCGCGCATCGGCGAAGGCGACAACCGCCGCTACGACATCTTCTTCAAGCAGTCGGTCGACGGGCTCGCGCAGGGCTCCAAGGTCTCGTTCGCGGGCGTGCCCGTGGGCAAGATCGAGACGATCGAGCTGTGGAAGAAGGATCCCAGCTTCGTGCGCGTGCGGATCGGCGTGAAGAAGGAAGTGCCGATCACCGTCGGCACCACCGCGACGATCCAGGGCAGCTTCACCGGCACGTCGGACATCATGCTCGAAGGCGCGATCAAGGGCGCGCCGTCGATCACCGAGCCCGGGCCCGAAGGCGTGCCCGTGATCCCGACCAAGCAGGGCGGTCTCGGCGCGATCCTCAACAACGCGCCGCTGCTGCTCGAGCGGCTGGCAACCCTGACCGACCGGCTCAACCTGCTGCTGTCCGACGACAACCAGAAGTCGATTCGCGGCATCCTCGCCAACACCGACCGGATGACCGGCGATCTCGCCGATGCGACGCCGCAGGTGAAGGCGACGATCGCCGAGCTCCAGGGCACCCTGCGCCAGGCGACGCGCACGCTCGTGGCTTTCGAGGGCGTCGCCGGCAAGGCCGACCAGGTGCTGGGCGAGGATGGCCATGCGCTGGCCGACCAGCTGCGCCAGACGCTCGGCGCGGCCAAGGCGGCCGCCAATGCCCTCGAGGGCGCGGTCGGCGATGCGCGCCCGGGTATCCGTCAGCTCTCGGGCTCGACCCTGCCCGAGGCCGAAGCGGCGATCCGCGACCTGCGCGCCACGGCGCGGGCGCTGCGCCAGGTAACCGAGAAGATCGACGAGCGGGGCGCGGGCGCCCTGGTCGGCGGCGGCGGCAAGCTGCCGGACTACAAGCCATGAAGGCGATGAACGACAGGGGGCAGATCGTGCGCGGATCCATCAAACTGGCGGCGCCGCTGGCCGCGCTGCTGCTGCTCGGCGGCTGCGTCAATCTCGGCGGCAAGGCGCCCAAGCAGCTCATCGGCCTGACGCCGCAGGCGACGGCGCCCGCGGGCGACATGGGTGCGGCGAACCTGCGCAGCGCGCTGGTCGTGCTCGACCCCGAGGCCGACCGCCGGCTCGACGTCCAGCGCGTGCCCGTCCAGGTCGACGACGCGACGATCGCCTATCTCAAGGATGCGACCTGGGTCGAGCGGCCCGCGCGGCTGTTCCGTCGCCTGCTCGCCGAGACGATCCGCGCCAAGGGCAAGCGTCTGGTGGTCGAAGCGGGCGACGCGGCCGAGGGCGGCAAGACCACGCTCGGCGGCCGCCTGCTCGACATGGGTTACGACGCGCGCAGCCAGAGCGTGGTGGTGCGCTTCGACGCGCTGCGCTCGGACGGCGCGGGCAATGTCGTGTCGCGCCGCTTCGAGGCCAGCGTGCCCGGCGTTTCGCCCAAGGCCGAAAGCATCGCGCCCGCGCTCAACCGCGCGGCGAACGAGGTCGCCGCGCAGGTCGCGGACTGGATCGGCTAACGCTCGATCTCCGCGACCACGGCGTCGAGCCAGTCCAGCGCTTCCGCATCGTCGCCGACATGCGCGACGAATTCCTGTCCGCGTCTGGCCGAATCCAGCTCGCTGCCGCGCCAGCGCTCGGGCCGATCGTGATAGGTCAGCCCCGTTCGACCTAGCCAGGTGGGGATCGTCCAGCGGTTGAGCGGGCCGCCCTCACGCGTCAGCCGCAGCTTCGACGAAGCGTGTCGCGCAACCCGGCCAGGGCCGTGATAGATCGCGTTCGTGTAGTTCCAGTTGCCCGCCAGATGCGGATGCGCGCGCGGCGGTTCGCGCCAGGCCGGCGAAAGCCGCACCATTTCCGGCGCGCCGTGGCAGGCGACGCGCATGTGGCCGAAGATGCGGTGATGGCGTTCGCCGGAGACTTCGTCGGCGAACAGTCCGAAGAACACGAAGACGTCACCCGCGCCGACGCCCTGCTTGCGCAGATGCCCCTGTGCCGCGTCGCATTGACCGAACCAGCAGAGGCCTGCGGCGAAGAGCGGATCGTCGTGGCAAAGCGACAGGCCCGTGAGCTTTCCGCGTGTCGCGCGTTCGACCAGAGCGCCGTGTCCCAGCGCGTCATACGTCGTGACCGAGCTATGGCTCGCCGGAATCGGCAGCGATACCGGTCGTCCCTCGACGATCGGCGAGGGCGCGCCGCCGGCGGTGCTGTCGAAGCCCTTGCGGCTGAAGACGATGCGCATCAGCCGCTCGCGACCGCGTCGGCCAGTTCCGCCAGGCTTTCCGAGCCGATGCCCGGGCCACCGGGCAGCAGCGGCCAGTTCAGCGCGCCCTCGCGTGCCGAACGGCGACGCAGCCGCACGCCCGAAGCGGTGAAGATCAGATCGTCCACGTTCCGCCTATAGGGCAGGGCAGGCGCGCCGATCTACCCGTGCGCGCGCTTGCGGCGGGTCTCCCAGCCCTTCTTGGCGGCGGCCGAGCGATCGGCCTTGCTGCGCGACGCACTGGCCTGTCCGCCGATGCGACCGCCCCTGCGCGACGATATCTTGGTGTCCTTGCGGCCGCGGCCCGAGCCCGACTTGTTGCCGCCACCGCTTTCCTTGTTCACCGTCGCCCAGGCGCGGCGCTCGGCCTCGTCCTTGCTCACGCCGCGCTGCTCATAGCCCTCTTCGATATGCGCGGCCTTGCGCTTCTGCTTGTCGGTGTAGCTGCTCTTGTCGCCCTGGGGCATCGCTGGTCTCCTTTGCTGGGCTAACGGCACAGGCGCGCGGCGGGTCCCCTCGGTCAGGGGTAGGGGGTGGCCTTGAGCAGTCCGGCAAGATGCGCGGCGTTCTTCGCCACGGTTTCCGCGGTTTCGGCGACCTTGTCGGGGGTCTTCTTGAGGTCCTTGAAATCGACGCTGCCCATGGCTTCGCCGACCCAGTAGCAGGCGGCGACCGCGGGGATCGACCAGCCGACGTCGTTGAGCGCCTGGAACAGTTGTGCCGAAGACATGTGCGCGCCGTCCTCGTTGCCGACGATCGCCGCGACCGCGACCTTGCCGAAGCTGGGCATGTGGCCCTTGTCGTCGGTCTCGCTGAGGAAGGCATCCATCCGTTCGAGCACGCGCTTGGCGATCGAGCCGATTTGTCCCATCCAGATCGGACCGCCGAAGATCAGGATATCGTGCGCGAGGATCGTCTGGCGCAGTTCGGGCCAGGCATCGCCTTCGCCCTCGTCGCTGGTGACGCCGGGCAGGACATTGTGGTCGGCCACGCGGATCGTCTCGCTGACCTTGACTCCGGCCTTCTCGAACTGTGCCTTGAGCACCGCGATCATCGCGTCGGTCGAGCTGTCTTCCTTGCCGTCGGAGCGCTTGAGCGTGCAGTTGATCGGGATCGCGGTGACGGGGCCGGTGGCGGGCATGGGGATCTCCTCTCGGGTGGTTTCCCGGAGCAACCCTTTGAAAGTCCGCTTAGTTCCGCGCCAGCCTGGCGTAGCGCATCGCGGTTTCGAACACCGCCAGACGCTGCGCGCGGCGCTCTTCGGCTTCGGCATCCTTGCCCCAGAGGCTGGCCTGCCAGTCCTCCTCGAGATTGGCGACGTCCCACAGTGCATCGGCATCGGCCTCGGGCGCGAGCGCGGCAAGTGCGATCACCAGCGACGAGGCGAGATTGGTCAGCGTGTTGACCGCGGCGAGCACGTGGTCGCTCTCTGCGGCGAGGACGGCTTCCATCCGCGTCAGAGTCGCGGCCGGCTGCGGGCGGTGCATGATCCCGTCGATACGCTCGAAATGGACGTCCCAGCGCTGTTCGGCGGCGTGGAGCAGCGGCTCCCAGACTTCGAGCTGGCGCTCGTGCAGCGGCTCGTCGGGCTCGGCGCGATAGCAGAGCGTGTCGGTGCCGGCATAAGCCACGAGGCTGCGGATCGCGTCGCTGCGATCCTGGCCGACCACGTCGATCGCATAGTCGGCCATGTCGCGCAGGACGAAGCTCGCGGGATCGATCTCGTCGCCCTGGTCGGCCCATTCCTCGGCGAGGGCTTCGGCGAGCGCCTGCGTCGGCAGGACCTGGGCGCGGCCGCTCACGGTCTTGAGGCCGCGCCCGTCGAGCAGCACGCGCCAGCCTTCCTCGTTCTGACCGACCGAGACCTGCTTGTAGAAACG
>SECS01000153.1 GCA_004211435.1 Novosphingobium sp.
GCGAGCACCGTCCGGCTGACCGTGGCGCCACGCTTCCCGCTGGCGCGCGCGCTCGGCCAGGGCCGGCTGGCCATGGCCGATCCCGACGCGGTGCCCGCGGGCAAGTACGGCAAGCAGGCGCTGACGCGCCTCGGCGTCTGGCCCTCGGTCCAGGATCGCGTCGCGCGTGCCGAGAACGTGCGCGCCGCGCTGGCGCTCGTCGGTCGCGGCGAGGCGCCGCTGGGGATCGTCTACACCACCGACGCGCTTGCCGATCGCAGCGTCAAGGTCGTCGGCCGCTTTCCCGCGAACAGCCATGCGCTGATCGCCTATCCGGTCGCGACGCTGGCGAAATCGACGAATCCCGAGGGCGAGGCCTTCCGCCGCTATCTCCTTTCGGGTGAGGGCAAGGCCGTGTTCCGCCGCTTCGGTTTCGGTTCGCGGTGACGTGACCGAAACCGAATGGCAGATCGTCGTGCTGTCGCTGCGCGTGAGCGGCGTGGCGATCCTGCTCGCGCTGCCGCTGGCTTTCGCGCTGGCCTGGCTGCTCGCGCGCGGACGCTTTCCCGGCAAGGTCCTGCTCGACGCGCTGGTCCACCTGCCGCTGGTGCTGCCGCCCGTGGTGACGGGCTGGATGCTGCTGCTGGCCTTCGGCGCCAACGGCCCGGCCGGGCGGTTCCTGGCCGAGACGCTGGGCCTGACCTTCATGTTCCGCTGGACCGGAGCGGCGCTGGCCGCCGCGGTCATGGCGCTGCCGCTGATGGTGCGCGCGATGCGGCTGTCGATCGAGGCGGTCGACCGGAGGCTCGAAGGCGCGGCGCGCACGCTCGGGGCGGGACCCTGGCGGACCTTCTTCACCGTCACCCTGCCGTTGACCATGCCTGGCGTGCTGGCCGGCCTGGTGCTCGGCTTCGCGCGCTCGATCGGCGAATTCGGCGCGACGATCACCTTCGTCTCGAACATTCCCGGCGAGACGCAGACCCTGCCGCTGGCGATCTACGCGGCGTTGCAGGTGCCGGGCAGCGAGGGCGCGGTGACGCGGCTGGCGGTGATCTCGGTGCTGCTGTCGCTGGCGGCGCTGGTGGCATCCGAGATGCTGGCGCGCCGCAGCGGGCGGGGGGGCGGCCATGTCCTTTGAGATCGACGTCACGATCGAACGCGGTGCGGCGCGCATCGTCGCCAACTACAAGGTGCCCAAGGGCCTGATCGCGCTGTTCGGCCCCTCGGGCGCGGGCAA
The DNA here is from genome assembly GCA_004211435.1 of Novosphingobium sp. GTDB lineage: Bacteria > Pseudomonadota > Alphaproteobacteria > Sphingomonadales > Sphingomonadaceae > Novosphingobium > Novosphingobium anseongense. The sequence goes on from SECS01000153.1 coordinate 1,217, forward strand.
GACCTCGATCCTCGACGCCGTCGCCGGGCTGCTGCGCCCTACGCGCGGACGCATCGCCGTGGGCGATACCGTGCTGTTCGACAGCGAACGGAAGATCGACCTGCCGCCCGAACGCCGCGCCTGCGGCTACGTCTTCCAGGACGGCCGGCTGTTCCCGCACAAGTCGGTGCGCGACAACTTGCTCTACGGCTGGAAGCTCGCCGCTGAGGACCAGCGTTGGATGGCGCTCGAGGAGGCGGTCGACTTCCTCGGTATCGCGCCGCTGCTCGATCGCATGCCGCGCACGCTCTCGGGCGGCGAGGCGCAACGCGTGGCGATCGGCCGGGCGCTGCTGCGCGGACCGAAGTTCCTGCTGATGGACGAGCCGCTGTCCTCGCTCGATATGGCGCGGCGCGAGGAGATCATGGCCGTGATCCTGCGCATCCGCGACGAATTGAAGCTGCCGATCCTCTACGTCAGCCACGACCGTGCCGAGGTCGAGCGGCTGGCCGATACGGTGATTCCGATCGGGGGCTAGATCGCCTTCATAAGCCCGGGCACCTGCAGTAGCAGTTCGCGCGCGAGGAAGCCGATCGGGCCGATCTCGACCGCGCAGCGACGGCCGGCCTCGCCGTGGAGCCACGAGGCCCAGAGCGCGGCCTCGAGCGGCGGCGCGCCGCGCGCGGCCAGGCCCGCGGCGATGCCGGCGAGGACGTCGCCCGAACCGCCCGTGGCGAGTCCGACCCCGCCGCCGGCATAGGCGAACAGCGCGCCGTCGCGATCGGCGACGAAGCTGGTCGATCCCTTGAGCGTCACCACCGCGCCGAAGGTCTCGGCCGCGCGGCGCACCGCGGCGGGACGATCGGCCTCGATCTCGGCCGCGTCGCAATCGAGCATGGCGGCCATTTCGCCGATGTGCGGGGTCAGGATCGCCGGGCTCTTGCGCGCCGCCAGCGCTGCCGCGCGAGACGGCAGCTCCATCAAGGCTGCGGCATCGACGACGAGCGCCGGACCGTCGTCCGCTTCGAGCAGCCGGTCGAGCGCCGCGCCGGCCGCCTTTGCCCCGCTCATCGCTGGGCCGACGACGATGGCGTCGCTGCGCGCGATGAAGTCGTCCAGGCCATCGTGCAGGCAGGCGATCTCGCCCTCGTGATCTTCGTCGATCGGGAAGACTGCGATCTCGGGCATGGCGACGCCGAGCGCCAGCGCCGTGCTCCTGGCGGTTGCGACCTGGACCTTGCCCGCGCCCGCACGAAGCGCCGCTTCCGCGGTCAGCAAGAGCCCGCCAGGCACGCGCGCGCAGCCGCCGATGATGAAGACGCGGCCGCGTGCGTTCTTGTCGGCATGGTGGTCGGGATCGGGCAGCGGATGATCGCGCAGCCAATTGCTGTCCAGCGGAGTGGGGATGGGCGGAGTGGCATCACCCACGCGCGGCGACCATCTGATCGGGCTCGGTCGTGACCGGGGTGTCGTCCTCATCCATCGGGGCGGTGACGTTGTAGCGCGACAGCACCAGCCCGCCGTCGCGGCCCGCCGCGGGGTCGAACTTGTATTCGGTGATCGCGCAGTTGGCGACGTCGCCCTGCTTGTCGATCGCCAGGATCTCGGCCTCGGTCAGGTTCTCTATGACGTAGCGCAGGCAGAGCACGACGACCTGGTGCGCGACGATCATCACGCGGCGGCCGCCGTAGTGGAGCGAGACCGTGTCCATCAGCGCACGCAAGCGGAAGATCACGTCGGTCCAGGACTCGCCACCGGGCGGGCGGTGGTAGAACTTGCCCAACAGCTTGCGGAACTCGGCCTGGTCGGGCTGGAACTCGTGGATGCCCGCGACCGTCAGGCCGTCGAGCACGCCGAATTCCTTCTCGCGCAGCCGCTCGTCCAGACAGATCTTCTCGTCACCGGGGCAACCGCCGGCCTGGCGGAAGATCTGCGCGGTTTCGACCGCGCGGACATAGGGGCTCGCGAGCATGATCTCGGGCCGCTGTTCTTCGTGCCACGAGGCAAACCAGCGGCCGAGCGCCTGGGCTTGCTCGCGACCGAGCGCAGACAGCGGCACGTCGACGTCGCGGCTGGTCAAGGCAATGCGGGCCAGTCCCTCGGCGGTGGCCTTGTCGCGCGCGACGTTGCCCGCGCTCTGGCCGTGGCGCACGACCCACAGCGTAGAGGGCCAGCGCGGGGTCATCGGGGATGGGCTTTGCGATGGGTCATGGGAGGGTAACCGAGCGCGCGCCGCGCGGTTCCGATGTCAGGGGCGATCGGCGCGCGAACGCCCACCCAGGGCCAGCCGGGCATCGCCGAGCCGGTCGCGTGCGTAGACGTCGTCGCGGAACACGATGCGGCCGCCCTCGGGCATGGCCGTCAGGTATGTGATGTAGACGGGAACCAGTTCGGGCAGGGCCAGGCGCTGTTCGGGATCGCCGCGCGGTCGGCGCGGCAGTGGGCGGTTCATCAGCCAGCGGCCTAGCCGCTGCGCGTCCTCGAGCCGCACGCAGCCCGATGACAGCTGGCGCACGTCCTTGCGCAGCAGATCCTTGTCGGGGGTATCGTGCAGGTAGATGCCCTGGTCGTTGGGGAACATGAACTTGACCGTCCCCATGAAATTGCTGCCGCCGGGAAGCTGGCGCACGCGCGGTGCGGTGTCGCCGCCGGCCTCGACCGCGCGCCAGTCGATCCGCGCGGGATCGATCGGGCGTGCCTGGTCCGTCCAGTCCGAAAGCACCTGATAGCCGCCATTGCCGAGATAGGTCGTGCCCTTGGTGTTCACGTTCCAGGCGACGCGGCTGCGCACGAGATCGGGCGGAACGTTCCAGTATGGGTTGACCACCGCATAGCGGATGTAGCCGGCCATCGTCGGCGTCTGCATCGCTTCCTCGGGCTTGCCGACGACGACGCGCATCGTGCCTGCGGGGCGGCCGTTTTCATACATCCACAGCCTTGCGCTGGCGGTGTCGACGAGGACATAGCGGCTGGCCGGATTGGCGGGGATCGCGCGGAGGCGATCGAGGTTGAGCGCGATCTGACGGCGCTGAGCCTCGTCGAGCGTCGCGTCGTCGAGTGCCTTGCGCAGCGGCGCGTAGAGCGGGTGCATCCAGGCCATCGTGCGCAGATGGCTTTCGAGCGAGGGCGCGCGCTCGGCCGTCTGCAGCGCGCTGCGGGCGGTGGGGACCGCAGGGCTCAGCGCCTCGCTCTCGTAGATCATCGGCGCGCGCTTGCCCGAGCGGAGCGCTTTCACGTAGGCGACGTAGCTCTTGGAGGCGGCGACTTCGGCCTTGGCCAGGTCCTCGGGCGTGCCGCCACGCGCCGCTTCGAACGCGCGCGCGAGCGCCGAGGCCTTGACCTTGCCGGGCTTGATCCGGTCGCGCGGGGCGGTTTCGAGCAAGTCCAGCAGCCGCGCCGCGGCGGGCGACGCGCCGTTGGCCGCGATCCACAGTGGGCGGTTGCCGCGCGCGGCGTAGAATTCGCGCAGGTCCGAACCCGCGCGCTTGGCGATCTCGGCGCGCAGGGACGCCGAGGGGCTCGCCGCCGCCGCGGCCTCCCTTGCCTGGAGCGTGGCGGCACTGGTCGGGACCAGCGCCGCCGCACCCAGCGCGAACAGCAGTGCGCGTGTCACCGTCAGCCGCGTTCGCCGCGGCGGTAGGGACGGTCGATCGTGCGCGCAGCGCCCGGTTCGCCTTCGTAGTAACGGCCTTCGCGGACATAGCCGTCGGCGCAACCGTCGTTGTTGGCATCGGCCCAGACCGCGCCGGCAAGGCCGCCCACGGCCGCGCCGATCAGGGCACCGCCGAGCACGCTCACGCCGCCTGTGACCGCGCCGAGCGCCGCCCCCCCGGCACCGCCGACCGCCGCGCCGGTAAGCGCGGTACCGCCGACCGAACGGCAATCGCGCGGTGCCGCGGCGGCAGCGGTGTAATCGGGTGCCGTGCTGGCGGGCGCCGCGCTGGCGAGCGCGCTGTCATTGGTCGAGGCGCAGGCGGCGAGCGGCATCGAGGCTGCCGCCAGAAGCATCAAAACGGAAGGTTTCACAGTCCATCTCCTTCAGGCGTTGGGCGGCCAGCCTTTGCCGTTCCGCCGAAACGTTGCCCCCGCGAGCCAAACGCCGGAACCCTCGTGCTGTTCCGCCGCGCCCCCACGGCTCGGCGTGCGTTACTTTCGGTTAACCGTGTGGGAAATCTCACAGACCCCACCTTGCGGAGGGGCCTAGACCGATGGCGGCTCAACGAAAGCGACCCGTTGATAGAGCCACAACCTTGGGCCCCCGCTTCGGCGGGGGCATCTTTTTGCAACGGCTATGGACGAGGCTGAAAAGCCGCTAAGGGCGCGGCAGCAAGAGGACCGCCCATGGATTTCGACGACCAACTGCGCCGCTATTTCGCCACCACCGACCTGACCCAGGTGCCGCCCGAGGCACTGGAGACGGGAGTCGAGAAGATGCGCGTCGATTTCGGCATGGAGCAGGATCGGCCCCGCCGCTTCGCGCTGTGGACCTTGCTTCACATGTTCGGCGCAGCGCCCGATCTCGACGTTGCCTTCAAGGACGACGCCGATCGCAACGCTGCGCGGGACTTCATGGAAATGATGGAGCGCGCCGCCGGAGACTGAGCGGCGTCAGCCTGCCGGCGTGACGTTCACGTCCAGAACCTCGATTGCGTCTTCGCGCCCGTTGAACGCCACGCATTCTCCCGCCTCGGCACCGATCATCGCGCGGGCGAGCGGCGCGGTCCAGCTGACCGACCCCGCCGCGGGATCGGCCTCGTCGTCGCCGACGATCGAGAACGTCCGGTGCTTGCCGGCCAGGGTGAAGCTGACGGTCGTGCCGATCTCCACGGTCTCGCCGTCGGGCTTGGGCGCAGGTTCGGCGGTGATCTGGCGGGTCTGCCAATAGCGCAGGTCGCGCTTGGCCGCTTTGATCTCGCTCTCTTCGGCGCCCTCAGCCTCAAGCCGCGCGACCGCGGCTTCGACCTCGGCCACCTTCTCGTCGATCAGCCGCAGTCCACGCGGCGTGACCAGGTTGGGGCCCGGCGGGATCGGGATCTCGAACTTGGGCTCCAGATGTTCTTCGTCGCCTTCCCGGCGAAATGCCACGCTCATCGCTGTCTCCTAAGCGGTGAACGCTTCGATGGCCTCGTTGGCTTCGAGCCATTTTACCTCGGCCGCCGCGATGTCGTCCTCGATCTGCGCGCGGCGCTTCATCAGTTCGGTCATCGTCAGCTTGGCCAGTTCGCCGCTGGCCGACGAGGGATCGAACATCGCCTGATCGACCGCGCTGCGCTGCTTGGCCAGCTTTTCCAGCTCGCTCTCGATCGTCTTGGCGCGCTTGCGCAGTTCCTGGCTCTTCTCGCGGGCTTCGGCGGCGGCCTTGCGCTGGTCCTTCTTGTTGACGCCCTTCTCACGTCCGCCGCCCGCCGAGGACTGCGGCTCCTTGGCGAGGACGAAGGCGATGTAGTCGTCGATCGAGCCGTCGAACTCGCGGGCCGCGCCGCTGTCGACGAGGACCAGCCGGTCGGCGGTCATCTCGAGCATGTGGCGATCGTGGCTGACGATCACCACGGCGCCCGAATAGTCGTTGAGCGCCTGGATCAGCGCCTCGCGCGCATCGACGTCGAGGTGGTTGGTCGGTTCGTCGAGGATCAGCATGTGCGGCGCGTCGCGCGTGATCAGCGCCAGCGCCAGACGCGCGCGCTCGCCGCCCGAAAGCTTGCCGACCTCGGTCGTCGCCTTGTTGCCCGAGAAGCCGAAGCGCCCGAGCTGCGCGCGCACGGCCGATTGCGTCGCGCCCTTCATCAGCTGGGTCATGTGCTGCAGCGGCGTCTCGCTGCGGTCGAGCTCCTCGACCTGGTACTGGGTGAAATAGCCGACGCGCATCTTGCCGCTGGCGTTCATCGCGCCGTCCATCGGCTTGAGCTGCGCCGCGAGCAGCCGCGCGAGGGTGGTCTTGCCGTTGCCGTTGCGGCCGAGCAGGGCGATGCGATCGTCGGGATCGAGGCGCAGGTTCAGCTTGCTGAGCACGGGCGTGTCGCCATAGCCGACCGAGGCATAGTCGAGCGTGATCAGCGGCGGGCGCAATTCGTCGGGATCGGGAAATTCGAAGCTCAGCGAGGGATCGTCGATCAGCTCGGCGATCGGCTGGAGCTTGGCCAGCGCCTTCTGGCGCGACTGCGCCTGCTTGGCGGTCGAGGCGCGCGCCGAGTTCTTGGCAATGTATTCCTGCAGGTGGTCGCGCTGCGCCTGCTGCTTGGCCTTGGCCGAGGCGAGCTGCGCCTGGCGCTCGGCGCGCTGGCGCTCGAAGGCGTCGTAGCCGCCCGGATAGAGCGTCAGCTTGCCACCCGAAAGGTGGAGGATGTGGTTGACCACATTGTTGAGGAAGTCGCGCTCGTGACTGACGAGCAGGATCGTCGCCGGATAGGACTTGAGGAAGTCCTCCAGCCACAGCACGGCTTCGAGATCGAGGTGGTTCGACGGTTCGTCGAGCAGCAGCAGGTCGGGCTGCGAGAACAGCAGCGCGGC
>SECS01000312.1 GCA_004211435.1 Novosphingobium sp.
GGCGCAGAAACCCTTCTGGCAACCCGATATTCCGGGGCGAGCCTCTTCCAGACCGCAGCGAAAAAGCTGGCGGTGTGGCTGTGCGCCTTCGCGCTGACCATGGCCCTGTCGTGCGCCCAAGCCCTGGCGTCGACCGCAGGTACGGTCATTTCCAACACGGCCACGCTGAGCTTCGACATCGCCGGCGTCCGTCACACCGTGTCCTCGAACACGGCAAGCCTGATCCTCGCCGAAACGCTCGACGTTTCGGTCGAAACCGATGCGCCGAGCGGCCCCGTACCGGAGAGAGAAGAGTGTGCGGTCGGCTTCGTCGTCGTCAACCACGGCAGCGGCACTGAAACCTTCGACCTGACCGCCCAGGCCGAAGGACAGGGCGCATCGGTCCTGTTCATCGCCGGCGATACCGATGGCGGCCAAGTCTACGACGCCGCGGTCGACAAGCCTTTGGCGAATTCGCAGCTTACCCTCGGAAGTGGCGCAAGGACGCATGTCTTCGCGGTCATCGGCAGCGATTGCGCCAAAGCGGGCACGATCCGGCTGCGCGCCCTGGCGCGGACGGGCTCGGGCGTGCCCGGCACCGTTTTCCCGGGCCAGGGCGACGGCGGCGGCGACGCGATCGTCGGCAAGACCGGCGCCGACACGAACGGCACGGTCACGGGCACCAACCTTCGGCTGCTCGCCAAGTCGGTCCAACCCAGCCTGACGAAATCGCAGACCGTCGAAACGTCCGACGGCAGCGCCACGGCGAACGCGGGGGCGATCGTCACCTATCGCCTGCTCGCCGCCTTCCCGCGCGCGACCACCGGCGTCGAGATCGAGGATCCGATACCCGCGGGCACCGCTTACGTCCCAGGCAGCCTCACGCTCGACGGCGCCACGCTGTCCGACGCGGGCGACGACGACCCCGGCCAGGCCGAAGACGGCTCGATTCTCGTCGGCCTGGGCGAGGTCGCGCCCGGCACCCGCATCATCGCATTCAAGGTCCGAATACTATGAGGAAATCGTTCATGCTTCGATACTTAGCGGCGGCTCTGGCCGCCACGATCGCTGTCCCCGCCCTGGCGAACGGCCCGCTGACGGTCGAATCCAGCATGCTCACGCTGCAGAAGCGCGCCGCGGCGGACGGCACGACAACGGTGAGCCTCGTGCGCGCGGCCAAGGCCGTTCCGGGCGACAAGGTCGTGATGCGCCTGGCCTATCGCAACACCGGCAGCGCCGCGATCGGCAATGTCGTGCTGAGCAACCCCGTGCCCAAGGGTATCGCCTATCGCGCGCCAGCCGCGGGTTCGGCGGCGCCCGAGCTTTCGGTCGACGGCCAAACCTTCGGCCCCCTCGCCGCGCTGCGCGTCACGGCCGCCGACGGCCGCCAACGCGCCGCGACGACCGATGACGTCACCCATGTCCGCTGGCGGATCGCTTCGCCGATCGCCGCCGGCGCGCAAGGCCAGGTCTCGTTCGAGGGCCTCCTCAAGTAATTCGTCAAAATTTTTGCAGTAAACATACGGGGCAAGAGAGAAATGCACAGAACACGCGCAATCCTGTTGTCGGGCACGGCGCTGCTCGCCAGCGCTGGCACCGCACATGCCGATACCGGCAGCGCCGCAGGCACGAC
>SECS01000154.1 GCA_004211435.1 Novosphingobium sp.
TGAACCTGCTGCGCAACGACCAACTCTGGACCGACGCGCCCGAGCTCGGCGTGCTGGGTTCGGTGTTCGAGCAGGACATGGCCAACCTGCCCTTCGTGCAGGAAGGCCTTCACGCCTCGAAGACCGGCGAGATCCAGCTCGGCGACTATCAGGAGGTCCGCATCCGCCAGTTCCACCAGACGCTCGACAAGTACCTGTCGGGCGAACTCGGAGCCAAGGCGTGAGCGAGGTTCACCCGCCACGGATCGACTGCGTCCTGATCTGCGGCGGGGTCTGGCACGACATGGACTTCGCGCGGCTCGAGCTGCTCAAGCTCCTCGCCGAGGACCAGCGCGTGCGCACGCGCGTGTTCGAGGACTACGAGAACGTCGAGGCCCTGGCCGCGGCCGACATCATCATCACCTACACCTGCGACGTCACCCCCTCGCTGGCGGCGCAGGAGGTGCTGCGCGACTGGCTGGCCAAGGGCGGGCGCTGGTATGCGCTGCACGGCACCAATTCGGTGCTGCGCCTGCTCGAAAGCGGCCTGTGGGACGCGCCGCGCTGGGCGCCGCTGTTCATGGACCTGCTCGGCAGCCAGTTCCTCTCGCATCCCCCGATCGCACCCTACACGGTGACGGTCGCCGACCCCGGCCATCCCCTCGTGGCCGGGGTCGAACCCTTCGAGACCACCGACGAGCTCTATCACGTCGAGCGCCACGGCGATCTCCACGTCCTGCTCGAAACCGAGTGCACCGAACCAGGCACCGGCTTCGTCGAGGCCGAGGACGCGCCGGGCACCCAGCCGGTCTGCTACATCAAGCGACACGGCGCAGGCGCGGTGCTCTACCTGACGCTCGGCCACTGCCGCGGGCATTACGACCTCCAGCCGATGGCCGACTGGTGGCCCACGGTCGACCGCTGCGCCTGGGACCTGCCGGTGTTCTACGACCTGCTGCGCCGGGGTATAGGCTGGCTCAAGGAGCGCGAGGCGGCGGAGGCCGAGGGCTGACCCCACCGACATGGGAGAACGGGGCGATGAGGGCGTATTTTAATCGCCCAACCAATTGGCTGTGATCTCGCCCCTATGCCCCTCGGGTGCCAGCGTGGCGCGCAGGGCTTCGAGCAGAGGCGGCAGCGCCTGCGTGAAGGCGTAGGGCGGGTTGACGATATAAAGGCCCGCGCCGTTGTAGATGCCGGGCTGATCGATATCGTACAACCAGTGCTCCACCGTCAGCAATTTCGGAATGCCGAGCTTGCGCAGCTGGTGCTTCCACTGCGCATGCGTGGGCCGCTCTTTCAGCGGATACCAGATCACCGTCACGCCATGCGCCCATTTGCGGCAAGCCGCGGCGAGGGTGGCGGTGATACGGGCGCGTTCGTCCGGCTGCTCATACGGCGGGTCGACCACCACCACGCCGCGCGCGGTGCGGGGCGGCACCATCGCCAGCCAAAGCTCGTAGGCGTCGCGCTCATGCACGGCAGCGGATGTGTCGCGCATCGCGCCGCGCAAGGCATAGACGTCCTCGGGATGTTTTTCATTCAGAACCAGGAAATCCTGCGGGCGCAGAAGCTGGGCCAGAACCTGCGGCGAGCCGGGGTAGAGGTGCAGCTCGGCCCCGACATTCACCGCCTGTACGGCAGCGCGGTAGTCGTTCAGCAAGGGGTTCGGGTCGGCAAAGGCCCGCATCACGCCCTGCGTGGCCTCACCGGTGCGTTGGGCCTCATCGCCGTTAAGGTCGTACAGCCCGCGGCCGGCGTGGGTGTCGATCAGGGTCAGCGCGCTCTGTTTTTGCTGCAAGGCGCGCACGAGGGCGATCAGCAGGCTGTGCTTGACGACATCGGCGCTATTGCCGGCATGGAAGGAGTGGCGATAATTCATTGTGATTCAAGATCCTGCCGATTTGCCTTGTACGCGCAGCTGGGCGCGGAAGCCGAGCGCGATGCGATTGAACTAACCAATCGGGTGCTCGTATAAAGTCTGGCGGAAACCTTCAAAGCACTTCTGCGCGAGGCCTCGAGCCCGCGTTAGCGATCGTCACGAGAGGCGGAGGCGCAAGGCTCCGGGGCGCGCGGGAATGTTCGATCATCGCGGAGCCGGACGCGACTGGCATTAGCGCCTATGCGCCCGTTCGCCTGATGTCGGCAGGACGTCCATATCACACCGAAAATCAGAACGGACGCTTCTACTTCCGCGTCTGCCTGCGTCCTCCAAAACGACAGGCAATCCGAAATTCGCTCTAAAACCGGCCTGACCGGACCCTACGACAAGGCCGCGAAACCGCTCTCCTACACGCCATCAGCCTCACACGATGCCGCGGCGCTACGCCTTCATCGGCACGCCGGCTCTTTGACAGGTAAAGCGATCCGCAAGGGTGTCGCCCGTCCCTGCAAATCGTTACTTATAAAAGAATTCCTGGCCCCACCTTGGGTAACAGGGGGTGACTTGTGTCACCCTAGCCCCCCGCCGCCGCGAACCGGTCGAGCGCCGCATCGGGCCCGTCGGGCCAGCGCGACAGGACGAGCAGGCGCTTGTGGCCGTGGCCGATCGAAAGTTCGTCGGTGACGCCCATGCCGCCGTGGAACTGGATCATGTCGTGGCCCAACGCGACCGAGACTTCGGACACGAAGGCCCGCACGCCGAGCACAGCGCTGGCGAAGGCGGGCTGCCCCCAGGACACCATCGCCAGGTTCAGCAGGCCGCGCGCCTGTTCGGTCGCGGCATAGTGCGCGACCATGCGGTGCTGGAGCGCCTGGAACGAGGCGAGCCGCGCGCCGAACTGCTCGCGCGTTCGCAGGTATTCGAGCGTCTCGGCGAGCAGGCTTTCCATGATGCCGAGGGCTTCGGCCGCACGGGCAAGGCTCGCAAGCTCCTCGGCCGCGGCAATCTCGGCGAGCCCGCCGGCCAGGCGCCGGGCCTCGACACCGTCGAAACGCAGCGAGGCCGCGACCAAGCCATCGGCCATGCGCCAGGGCTGGATCGTCAGGCCCGGGGCATCGGTGGCCACGAAGAACAGGCCGGCACCCTCGCGATCGGCGGGCGCCCCTGACAGCCGTGCCGATACGACGAAACCGTCGACCCCGCCCGCGGCAGGCACATAGGCCTTTGCGCCATGGAGCGTGCCGTCGGCGGCGAGCCGCGTCTCGATCCAGCCGCTGGCGTCGCGTCCGCCGGCCTCGACATGGGCGAGCGCGGTCCGGCGGCGCCCCGAGAGCAGGTCAGGCAGCCAGGCTTCGCGCAGCGGTTCGGGCGCGGTGGCGGCGAAGAGCCGGCCGGCTAGGAGAACGTTCTCGATCAGAGGCTCGACCACGAGGCCGCGGCCAAGCGCCTCGAACAGGGTTGCGATGCCCGTGGCGTCGAGATCGAGCCCGCCCGCCTCGGCGTCGAACAGCGCGGCGATCAGGCCGAGATCGCCGAGCAGCGACCAGTTGCGCGCGGAAAATCCATCGGGTTCGGCGAGAAAGCGGCGGCGACTTTCGATGTCGTAATGATCGACGACGAAACGCTCGGCCAGCGCCTTCACCATTTCCTCGTCTTCGCTGAGATCGAAATTCACCCATCCGCTCCCTGGTTGTCGGGACGGATGTATCATCATCGGCGCGCCGGCCCCGCTGAGCAAAAGGTTAGGGTCGCAGGTCCGAATTCGTCGTTCTCCGCAGCGGTTTCCCGTGTACAACGCGCAGGCGGGGAGAAGAGAAATGTCGTTGCTGTCGCAGGCCAACATCGATGCGGTCCGGGTCTCGGGCACCGAGGATATCCGGCGCGCGGCCGAGGCGCTGCATGAGATTGCCATGTCCTGCGGCATGCGCGCAGCCCCCGCCCACGACATCGCCGACAAGCGCACGCCCGTCGATGCCGAAGGCAACCTGCTCGCGCGCGACGTGTTCGGCTGGAACGACGACGACCGCGTCTGGTGGCGCAATTCGCGGATCGCGCTCGATTCGCCGCTGACCACGGCCTGCCGCTTCGAAAGCCAGCCGTTCTGGGTCAATGCCGAGGGTTTCCGCACGCGCCAGCCCAACGCCTATCTCGATGCGATCGACCTCACCAATTTCGAGCAGCGCGCGCTGACCTGGGCGGCGATCGGCGTGCCCGTGCACCTGCCCTTCGGCCAGATCGGTGCGGTCAGCTTCAACCCGCTCGAACGCGACAAGACCGACCTTGCCGAGGATTTCCTCGCGCTCGGCGACGCGTTGGGGCTCTATGCGCGCACCTTCATCTCGACCTACGTCCAGGTCATGGGCTCGGCCCAGGCGCTGCCGGCCGCATCGCGGCTGTCGAAGCGCGAGGTCGAATGCTTGCGCTGGGCGGCGATCGGCAAGACCGACCTAGAGATCTCGATGATCATCTCGCGCAGCCGCGCGACGGTGCGCTTCCACATCCACAACGCCGCGACCAAGCTCAACGCGGTCAACCGCAGCCAGACCGTGTTCAAGGCCGCACAGCTCGGCTACATCTCGCTGAACAACTCGCGCTAGGGCCCGGGGCGGCCACCTCTACGACCAATGTCCAATTGCGGCGAAGCGCCGCAGTCCCTACCGGCGTCTCCTCGCCGAGGAGCCCGTTCATGCCATTGCCGCGCGCAAAGCACAGCCGGTTGCAAAGACCCGCGCACCCGGACGTTTCGGCGTCGATCTATCAGGTGATGGACCTGGCCCGGTCGCTGGTCGCAACCGCAGCGGGGGTTCCTTTGCACAAGGTGCACATCCGGATCACCCGGACCGATTGAGGCCTTTCAGCCCCGACGCTCTTCCAGCATCAGCCCGGCGCCACGCAAGCCCACGGCCATGGCCGGCGCATTGGTATTGCCGGTAACGTGCCCCGGCATCACCGAACAGTCGGCGACGCGCAGCCCCTCGACGCCGTTCACCCTCAGCCGCGGATCGACCACGGCTTCGGCGTCGCCGCCCATGCGGCACGAGCGGATCGCGTGGAGCCCGCAGGACGACAGCTTGCGGAAGGCGGCGAGCAGATCCTCGTCGCTCTCGACACCCGGCCCCGGCACCATCTCGGCCCCGACCATCTGCCCGAGCGGCGGCGCGGCCATATAGGCGCGCATATATCGCATCAGTGCGACGGCCGATTTCCGGTCGTGTTCGGTCGAGAGCCAGTTCGGCAGGATTTCGGGCGCGTCGGTGCTCCGGGCGCTGGTGATCCGCAACGAACCCTCGCTGGTGAGCCGCAACAACTGGCCGTAGATCGTGACGCCGGGGCGCGGATCGATCTTGTCGAGCGGGACCGGATCGTTGTCATCCCCGACCTTGAACGTATAGCCGCCCAGATAGAGCTGGGTGTCAGTGCGCCCGTCGGGATGCGCGACGTTGCAGAAGGCGCCGACCTCGAAAGGCCCGGTTGCCATGATGCCGTCGTGGCGCAGCAAATAGCGTGCCATCGCCAGTGCCGCACCGATCCCGAAGAAGCTCGTGTTGGTGCCTTTGCCCTGCTCGAGCCGATAGGGCATCGACAGCGAAAGGTGCTCGATCATCCGCTCGCCGACATCGGGCGAATGGGCGACGACCTCGACGCCGGCAGCCTTGAGCCGATCGCCATGCCCCACGCCCGAGCGTTGGAGCAGCAGCGGGCTTTCCATCGCGCCGCCCGAGACCACGATCTCGCCCGAGCAGTCGAACCGTCGCGGCTGGCCGTTGACCACGGCCTCGACCGCGACAGCCCGACGGCCTGCGAAGACGATGCGCTCGGCCAGCGCACCGGTGACGACTTGGACATTGGCCCGCTTGCGCGCGGCGGCGAGATAGGTGCGCGCGGCAGACTCGCGCTTGCCCTTGCGGATGTTGTGGCTGAACAGGCCCACCCGCGGCCCGGTGCTGCCGTTGAGGTCGTCGACATGGGTCATGCCCAGCGCTTCGCCCGCCTCGATCATGCGATCGGCCAGCGGATAGGAGTAGATCGCCGGGTCGACGTGGACGAGGCCGCCGACACCGCGCATCAGGCTCGGCCCGGCGGCATGATCCTCGAGCGCGAGGAAGGCCGCGGTCATCGTGTCGCCGTTCCAGCCGGTGGCGCCGGAGTCGCGTTCCCAGGCGTCGTAGTCCTCGGGCTCGCCACGGCTCCAGATCATGCCGTTGATCGACGAGGAACCACCGAGTCCTTTGCCGCGGATCCAGACCTCGCCGAGCGGACCGCCAGGCTCACGCGGCTGGCTGACCGGATAGGTCCACATGTGCTCGGGCTTCTGGACGAGCTTGGCGACGCCCTTGGGCAGGGTCACCCAGAACGAATCGTTCTCGCCCCCAGCTTCGAGCACGAGCACGCGCGACCGGCCGTCGGCGCTCAGACGCTCGGCCATGACGCAGCCGGCCGAGCCCGCGCCGACGATGATGTAGTCCCAATTTTCGGCCATGTTCCGTCTCCCGAGGCATGACCTCGCATGGACTGGCACAAAGGCTACCCTAGCGTTTTGATGAGTCGGAAAGGCGCACCTGCCGGGCCTACACATTACCCATCCGGACCAAATAGCACCGGGGTGGGAGAACGATGCGCGCTATCGCCGAAGGCCTGTTTACCGACGAGACGCCCCCGCGGCTGATCGGCGGGCGCAACCGCGAGACGGGCCGGATCGTCTTCCCCTGCCCCGAGGGCCACGACTACGAACCCCACCCGCTGCGCCGCGAGGGCACGCTGTGGTCCTTCACGATCCAGCGCTATCGCCCCAAGTCGCCGCCATACGCCGGGCCCGAGGCCTTCGCCCCCTGGGCTATCGCCTATGTCGAGCTGGCCGGCGAGACGATCGTCGAGGCACGCCTGGCGAACGTCGCGCTCGACGAGATCCGCATCGGCATGCCGCTCGAACTGACGCAGATCGTGCTCGATCCCGCGGCGGCCGAGCCGGTGCTGACCCACGCATTCCAGCCGATCGGAGCAGCAGCATGAGCGACGTCTGCATCGTCGGCGTGGGCATCCATCCCTTCGGCCGCACCGACGGCGTTTCGGGCATCGAGCAGGGCGTCTTCGCCGTGCGCCAGGCGCTGGGCGATGCCGGCATCGACTGGCCGGCGATCCAGTTCGCCTATGGTGGCTCGGACGCGGCGGGCAATCCCGATACGATGGTCGAGCGGCTGGGCCTGACCGGCATCCAGTTCATCAACGTCAAGAACGGCTGCGCCGCGGGCGGATCGTCGCTCGCTTCGGCCTCGATGGCGATCCAGTCGGGCCAGTTCGACCTCGGCCTCGCGGTCGGCTTCGACAAGCACCCGCGCGGCGCCTTCAACGCGCTGCCCAGCGAATATGGCCTGCCCGACTGGTACGGCGAAGCCGGCTACATGATCACCACGCAGTTCTTCGCCGCGAAGATCACCCGCTACATGCACGAGCACGGCATTTCACAGACCACGCTCGGCCGCGTCGCCGAGAAGGCCTTCCGCAACGCCGTCCACGCCCCGCACGCCTGGCGGCGCGAGCCGGTCGACCTGCAGACCATCCTCGACGCGCCCTTGGTCAGCGATCCCTATACCAAGTTCATGTTCTGCTCGCCCGCCGAGGGCGGGGTCGCGCTGATCCTCGCCAGCGAGAAGAAAGCGCGCGAGTTGGGCAAGCCGCTGATCCGCCTCAAGGCCGCAGCGATGCGCACGCGTCCGCCGGGCTCGTTCGAGGTTTTCGCGCCGTCGATCGACGTGACGCGCGGCGG
>SECS01000027.1 GCA_004211435.1 Novosphingobium sp.
TCGTCGCCGATCGGCTGGCAGCGTTGGATGCGCCCGTGGTGTTCGACCCGGTGATGATCGCCACGAGCGGATCGGTGCTCGCCGACGCGGCGACGATCGCGGGCTTCGAGCGGCTTATGGCGCTCGCGACCCTGACCACGCCCAACGTGCCGGAGCTGGAGGCGCTGGGGGGGCAGGCCGGTTTCGCCGCGCGCGGCGTGACCTATCTGGCCAAGGGCGGCGATGCCGAGGGCGACGTCGTCGAGGACAGCCTTTGCTTTCCCGGCCACGCCCCCGTCGCCTGGCGGGCCGAACGCATCGTCACGCGCCACACCCACGGCACCGGCTGCACCTTGTCGAGCGCGATCGCGACCTACCTGGGCAAGGGCCTGGAGCTCGAGGAAGCGATCTTCGCGGCGCGCCAGTTCGTCCGCGCCGCGCTGGCCGCGGCCCCCGGCTTCGGCCAGGGCCACGGCCCGCTCGGACACCAGGCGGTGCGCGACAACTGACCTCAGCAGTCGAGGTCGTAGAACTCGACGATCTTCTGCCAGCCGTCCTCGGCGGTTTCGACCCAGTGGAACAGCGCGGTGTCGTTCTCGTTGATCACGCCTTCCTCGGCGAGCGCCTGGAAGTTGATCACGCGGTTCCAGTATTCGCCGCCGAACAGCAGGATCGGGATCGGCTGCATCTTGCCCGTCTGGATCAGGGTCAGCAGCTCGAAGAATTCGTCGAAGGTGCCGAAGCCGCCCGGGAACACCGCCACCGCGCGCGCGCGGAGGAGGAAGTGCATCTTGCGCAGCGCGAAGTAGTGGAACTGGAACGAGAGATCGGGCGTGACGTAAGGGTTGGGTGCCTGCTCGTGCGGCAGGACGATGTTGAGCCCGATCGAATCGGCGCCGGCCTCCATCGCGCCGCGGTTGGCGGCTTCCATGATCGACGGGCCACCGCCCGAGCAGACCACGAACTGGCGCATGCCCTTCTCGACGATCGCGCAGGTGCTGGCGATATGCGCGAGCTTGCGCGCTTCCTCGTAATACTTCGACTTCGCGATCAGGCTCTCGACCACCTTGGCGCGTTCGGGCGTGGTCGCCGTGGCGCGGACGGCCTCGACATGCTCGGGCGAGGGGATGCGCGCCGAGCCGTAGACCACCAGCGTCGAGCCGATGTTCGCCTCTTCCATGAGCATCTCGGTCTTGAGCAGCTCGAGCTGGAAGCGCACCGGACGCAATTCCTCGCGCAGGAGGAAATCGGTGTCGCGGAAGGCGAGGAGGTAGGAAGGGCTTTCGGTCTGCGGCGTCGTGTTGAGCTTCGCGTCGGCGAAAGAGGCTTCTTCGCCGGCTTTGTAGAAGCGGCGGTTGGTGAGTTTCTTTTCTTCGTCGGTCATTTCATCCCCAATGCTCCTCCCGACAGGCCGCGTCGAGACAAAATGGCATGGCTTTGGTGGTCGAGCCGGATCAGCTAAGCCTTAACCATGCCCGACTATTGCGACACTATCGGGGAACTGCGAGGGTTGAGAATGGCGACGCGTGAAGAGCTGCTGGCGGCTGCGGGAGCCTTGGGCACGCCGCTCTACGTCTACGACCTCGACCTGATCCGCGCGCGGCTGGAGCGTCTGCGCGACGCCTTCGGCCGCCACTTCGGCGTGAGCTTCGCGGTCAAGTCGAACCCCAACGTCGCGCTGCTCAAGGCGCTGGCGCCGCTGGTCGACAGCTTCGACGTCAGCGCCTTCGCAGAGGCCGAGCGCGCGATCGCCGCGGGCATGGAGCCCGAACGGCTGACCTTCTGCGGTCCCGGCAAGCGGCCCGAGGAAATCCGCCGCGCGGTGCGCATCGGCCTGGGGGAACTCGTCGTCGAATCGCTGCACGAGGCGCGGCTCGCCGATCGCTTCGCCGGCGAGCTCGGCACGCGCCAGACCGTGTTGCTGCGGATCAACCCGGCGACGAGCCCGCGCGCCTTCGGCGTCAACATGTCGGGCAAGCCCAGCCAGTTCGGGATCGACGAGGAGGAGATGGCGGCCGCGATCGACGCGCTGGCCGGGCTGCCGAACCTCGATCTGGCCGGCTTCCACATCTATTCGGGCAGCAACAGCCTGTCGCACGAAGGTCTGGCCGAGAACTTCGGCATCCTCACCGACATTTTCCGCCGCGCCACCGCCCATTGGGGGCAGAAGCCGCGCAAGCTGGTCTTCGGCGCGGGCTTCGGCGTGCCCTACCTGCCGACCGATGTCGAGATCGACCTCGCTGCCCTGGCCGCCGAGGTCCTGCCCGGCATCGACGCGCTCAAGGCCGAGCCCGCCTTTGCCGAAACCGAGCTCGAGCTCGAACTCGGTCGCTGGCTGGTCGGTCCCTGTGGCTGGCTGCTGTCATCGATCATCGGTGCCAAGGCGAGTCGCGGCACCGAGCTGCGCATCTGCGACGCGGGCTTCAACACGCACCTCGCGGCTTATGGCATGATGGGCTCGGTGATCCGCCGCAATTGGCGCATCGCGAACCTCTCGAACCCGGAAGGTCCGATCGAGCGCTATACCGTGGTCGGGCCGTTGTGCACGACGATCGACACCCTGGCGACCAAGCTCGAGCTGCCCGCGACCTCGCTCGGCGACGTCATCGCGATCGAGAACTCGGGCGCCTATGGCCTGACGTCGAGCCCGACGCGCTTCATCAGCCATCCCGAGCCTCGCGAGGCCCTGCTCGACGGCGGCAGGCTGACCGAGGTCAGCGAAAGCCTGCTCAACCACTGGCGCCTCGCCGACAATTGAGCCGTTTCGGGCCGACGCGCGAATGTCGGTCGCGGTAAACGATTCTTTACCTCGTTTTGCTAGGTAGCGCTCAGGGAGGCTCTATCCTTGCAAATGGAACGCCGTCAGTTCGATCGCGAGACAGCGACTATCGCCGCGGCATGCCGCGTGCGCGGTATCGCCTATCGTGCGCGGCTGAGCGAGGTTTCGCAGCAGGGGTGCTGTGCCGAGATGGCTCGCGACGTCGCCGCACCGGGCGAGCGCGTTCTGCTTCAGCTCGGTAGCTTGCTGGTGCTGCCCGCGGTCGTACGCTGGGTGACGGGTGAAAGGGCGGGTCTCGAATTCGCCCATCCGCTGCATGGCGCCATGCTGACCCAATACGCTCTCCGTCAGGTCGAACACCGGTCCGACCTGCACTGAAAATTATTTCTCTTCGGGTATCTCCCGAGGGGCGAGTTTAACCGAAATGCACTTTGGAGTGGGTATGCACGCGAACGTGGACACTTCCAATTCCTCGGGAACACTGTTGGGTATGCTGGGCCTGCGCACCAAACCTTCCGATTCCAAGTCGACCAAGTCGGACGTGATGAAGCAAGCGCGTCGGCAGGTGCTCGACGCGATCTGCGACTTCCTGCTCGACAACGACCTGGCGATCACGCCCGACAACCTGCTGGCGGCGCATGGCGCCTTCGCCGGCGGCAACCCGGGGCTTGCGCGGCAGATCGCCGCGCGGCAGCAGAGCGGCGCCCGGGTCGAACAGGACTGGCTCGACGAGGTCACCGCCAACCAGGCGACCGAGCGCAAGGACGTCGCGATCGAGCGGCTGATCGGCAAGCTCGAACAGAACCTTGATGCCTTCACCAAGAGCTCCAAGGCCGCGCACCGTGCCTCTTCGGACTACAGCACGAAGCTCGAGGCGCATGTGGTCGAGCTCGAGCAGGTCGAGGACACCGGCCAGATCATCACCGGTCTCGCCGATCTCGCCAAGGCGATGGCCGAGCGCACGCGCCAGGTCGAGCAGGAGATGCGCAAGAGCGAGGAAGAGGCCAAGTCGCTGCGCCGCCACCTCGACCGCGCCAAGCGCGATGCCGAAGTCGATCACCTCACGGGCCTGCCCAACCGCCGCGCCTTCGAAGCGCTGCTCGACAAGCATTACCGCGAGGCCCAGGCCGAGGTCGACTCGCTGAGCGTCGCGTTCTGCGACATCGACCACTTCAAGAAGGTCAACGATACGCACGGCCACGACGCCGGCGACCGCGTGATCAAGCTGATCGGCGAAGCGCTCGCGCGCATTTCGAACGACAATTGCCACGTCGCCCGCCACGGCGGCGAGGAATTCGTCATGCTGTTCCGCGGGCTCACCACCCAGGAGGCCAAGCAGCGGCTCGACGAGGCGCGCGAGGAAATGGCCGCGCGCAAGCTGATCAACCGCCGCACCGACGAGCCGATCGGCCAGATCACATTCTCGGGCGGCGTCGCCAACGTCTTCGGTTACGAGAACCCGCGTGCTGCGCTCAAGGCCGCCGACGAGGCGCTCTACAAGGCCAAGCAGGGTGGCCGGAACCAGGTCCATCTGGCCTGATGTAGCTGCGGCGCGTTACAGCGCCTTGCTGAACCCGAGCGTCATGCTTGCGCCGCGCTTGCGCACGCGATCCTCGCTGCGCAGGACCGGCCCGGTGAGGTCGTTCGCGAAGAACCGCCTTAGCCGATCGTTGCGCAGGCCGTTTATCGCGTTGACCGTGAGCGTGGTCTTCACGCCGCGTATGGCCGTGCTTTCGAGGTAGGCCGCCCAGGCGCCGCGTTCGCGCCGCGACGAATCCTCATCCACGAAATAGTAGTCCTCGCGCACGGTCGAGACATAGCGGACCCCCCAGGACATCTTGCGGCGGTCGAGATCCTGCCGAAATTCGGCGTTCCACGAGGATTCGACCACGCCATTGATCGGCCGCGACCGGCGCAGCGCGAGATCGAGGACGTCCGATCGCTGGAACAGTCCGTCGAACTTGACCTGGCCGCCGGGCACGAGAGGTCCGAGCGCCAGGGTCGCCTGCGCGCTGAGTCCCCAGACGCGGCCGTCGCCGATCGCGCCGAGTGCCTGGCCGCCGTCCGGTAAGGCGATGAAACCGAGCACGCCGCTGCGCCACTCGTGGAAGCCTTCCGCGGCGATCGCGCTGCCCGTGCCCCAGCGGTGATCGACGCGCAGCGAGGCGCGCTGCTTGCGCGTGGGACGCAGCAGGGCGTTGCCGCCGATCGGGCGGTCGTCGATGACGTTCGTCGAGGCCGCGAAGTCGCTGAAGTCGAGCTGATCGACGGTGCGGCGGATCGCCAGCCGGACCTGCGTCTTGGGCCCGGCGTTCCAGACCAGTGCCGCCGAGGGCTTGAGATAGGAGAGATCCTGGCGGTTCGCCTGATCGCCGGTAACGGTGATCCGCGACAGCTCGACCGCCAGACCGGCTTCGAGCACCAGTCCCGGTCGGAGCGTCGCGGTCAGATTGGCGAAGGCTTCGCCGCGCCATTCCGCGGCGCGTGTGTCCGCACCCGGCAGCGGAATTTCAACAAGTCCGGTGCCCGCGTCCTCGGCGTAGTCGAGCGTGCTGGCCAGCCGATTGTAGGCGATTTCACCGCCGATCTCGGGACGGACCCGGTGGTTGCCACCGCGTACCGCGGTCGCGCGCATGACGGCCTCGAGCGGCTTCTGGCTCTGGCGGGAACGGCTGCGTCTGGCCCCGTCGCGGTCGTCCTGATCGATGTCGATACCTTCCTGGCGGACCAGGGCGACGAGTTTCGTCGTCCAGTCGCGACCCAGCGATCGCGTCCAGTCCGCGCCGAGTTCGGCCTCGTGATACCGTTCGGCATAGTCGAACTGCCGCGAACCGAGCACGGGGCCGTCGATCGTCCCAGCGCGGCGGACGATGGCCTGCACCGAGCTGTATTCGTCGATCCCGAAGCGGCCGTTGATCGTGAAATCGCCGCCGCCGACGCTGCGCGACGCCGACGCCGCGATGGCGGCTTCCGGGCTTTTCAGCGGCAGGTTTTCGAGCAAGGTTTCGATCGGTGTTCCGGCGCCATCGCGGATGATGTAGCGGCTGTTCAACCGCTCGCGCTCGTATTCGGCGGAAAGTTCGACATTGGTCTGCCAGCCGCCGATCTTGCGGTTGTAGCTGATCGAGCCTTTGCCGCCGAGCAGCCCCCCGGGCATGAGCGTGGCCGATCCGGCGAGCGTTCCCGAGCCCGCGGCATCGGCCTTGAGCACGACATTCGCGACGAGCGCCTGGCCCGCCGCCTGGGCCACGTCGCCGCCGCCGCGGAGCAGCACGATACGTTCGACCTGCCCTGCGGGTATCCGGCGCAACACGTCGGTGATGCCGTTGCCCGCCTTGACCGTCGGCCGCTGGCCATTGATCAGGACGTTGCCTGCCGCGCCGCCGAAGCCGCGCACGTAGTCGCCGGCGTCGACTGTGAAGCCCGGTGTCCGCTCGAGCATGTCGAAAGCGGTCTGCGGCTGAAACGGCGCATAGAAGCTGCCTGGGTAGACCGGATTGTCGGCGGCGCCGGTCGCGGGCGACTCTGTCGCGGAGGCTTCCGCCGCGACGGCTTCGGCCGACCCGGCGCGCTGCCGATCCTGAGCCAGCGCTGGAGCGGTGGTGCAACCCAGGCTCATGACCAAAGCGTGGGACAGATGGAGATGGCGAGAGACCGTCGTGCGCTGGCTAACCCGTCCTGTCATCCCGCCTTCATATCTTGCTGCGAACGATTTGCAACAAGTCGCCTAAGCGGAGCCGATTGCTTCGAGCAACTGATCGGGATCGATCGGCTTGGTCAGGAAGGCGGTCGCCCCTGCGGCGATACCCTGTTCGCGCGTTGCCGCGGTGGCATAGGCGGTCATCAGGATAACCCTATGGTGCCAGCCGCGGCGGGCCATTTCGGCCTGAAGCTCGAGTCCGGTCATCCCCGGCATGTTGATGTCGGTGACGACGCAATCGAAAGCGGCTTCGTCGGCCGCGAGCAGGTCTGCGGCGCAGGCAAAGCTGCAGCAGGCGATGCCGGCAGAGCGCAGCAGGCTGTCGAGGCTGCGTCGCACGTCGGGGTCATCATCGACGACGGCAATCACGATCGGTGAACTCAACCTTCTGCTCCGGCTGGCGTGGGACTTCGCAGTTGCGGGAATGCCCGCACTGCCAGGTCGGCGCCATCATACTCAGATGTTATAGGCCATATCGATGGATGGTCTCGTCGCGCACGCCGAGCTGCTCGGCCATCCGGACGAGGTCCGCCAGCGACTGCGCCTCCATCTTGCGCATGACGTTGCCGCGGTGGATCTTCACCGTGATCTCCGAAAGGTTGAGCCGACCGGCCACCTGCTTGTTCATCAGCCCCGTGACGACCAGCCCCATGACTTCGCGCTCGCGCGGGGTCAGGCGCGCGAAGGCGCTGCGCAGGCGATCGCTGTCGCTCGCCGTGGCCCGTCGGGCGCGATCGGTCTCTATCGCCCGGAGCACGGCGGCGAGCATGTCTTCGGTGCCGAATGGCTTGGGCAGGAAGTCGATCGCGCCGGCGCGCATGGCGCGTACGGTCATGGGGATGTCGCCGTGGCCGGTCATCATCACGATCGGGATCGCGATGGCGCGTTCGGCCAGCAAATCCTGGAAATCGAGCCCGCTCTCGCCGCGCAGGCGGACGTCGAGCACCAGGCAGCAGGCGCAATCGGGCAGACCCGCTTCGAGAAACGCGCTCGGACTCTCGTAGACCAGCGCGGTCAATCCCGCCGAGCGGAACAGGCTGGCCAGGGCGCCGCGCACCTCGTCGTCGTCGTCGATCACGCAGACGCAGCGTTCGTCCGCATCGGTCATGCGCCGCTCCCCTGCAAGATAGGAAGCGTGAAGCGGAAGCTGGCGCCGCCTTCGGCGCGATTGGCCGAGGTGAGACGGCCTGCGTGCCGTTCGATGATCGCGCGGCTGATCGACAATCCCATGCCCATGCCGTCGGGCTTGGTCGAACGGAACGGTTCGAACAGCGGCTCGGTGTCGTTGGGCAGGCCGGGCCCGCGGTCACTGACCGCGACGGTGACCTCGCCGCCGTCGCGCGCGGCCTCGAGCAGCAGCTCGCGCCGGTTCGCGGGGGTCTGCGTCATGGCCTGGTCGGCGTTGAGCATGAGGTTCATCAGCACCTGCTGGATCTGCACGCGATCACCCCAGAGCACGGGCAGATCGGGGGCGATCGCGGTGCGGATGACGACGTCGTGCGACTGCAGGTCGCGCTGCAGCAGGGCGACCGTCTCGCTGACCAGTGCTGCCAGGGCGAAATGGTCCTGTCGCGGCTCGGCTCGGCGCGCGATGTCGCGGATCCGGCCGATGATGTCGGCCGCCCGGGTGGCATTGGCGGCGATATGGTCGAGACAGTCGGCCGCTTCGGCGGCATCGGGTTCGGCGCGCGCCAGCCAGCGCTGGCCCGACTTGGCATAGGTGACGATGGCCGAAAGCGGCTGGTTGATCTCGTGGGCGATCGAGGCGCCCATCTGCCCGAGCAGGTTGAGCCGCGAGACGTGGGCGAGTTCGGCCTGAGCCTGATCGAGCCGCGCCTGGGTGCTGCGGCGCTGGTCGATCTCGGCCAGGTGGCGGATCGAGAGAAAGGTCGTGATGCCGTTGGCGACGAGGCTCACGGTCAGGCGCATGGCGGGGGAGCCGAGCGGCTCCGCGCTGTGCGAGATCAGATAGGCGATGGCGGCGAGGCCCGCGCCGACCGTCCCCGCGGCGATCACCAGATCGCGTTTGCCCGTGCGCGCCGCGAGCAGGACGACCGTGGTGTAGAGCACCGCGACCGCGCCCTGGAGCGGGCTCAGCACGTCTAGCGCGAAGATCGCCAGGGCAACGATCGCCGCGCCTGCCAGCCGCAGGTGGATCACCAGTCGCTGTCCCCGCGCGTCGCCGCGCATGATTGCCTCCCGCCAGATCCCGATCCGGCTGCCCCATAACGACGAGAGGCTTACCCGAGCGAGCGGGCGCGGCAACGGGAAAGATGCGAAATCGGCCTCGCTCATCGCGCGGCCACCTCGAGCACGAAGCGCGTGCCGGGCGCGGCATCGTGATAGGCGCAGGTCGCGCCGAGCCGCTGCGCGAGGAGCCGGATCAATTCGGTACCGAGCCCGGTGCCGCGTGCACCCCGCGCGACCCCGCGGCCGCGATCGGCAACCTCGACCCGATATCCGCCCGCGCCGTGCCGGCATAGCGCCACGGCGACGCCGCCGGGCTCGTGCGCGGCATAGGCGTGCTTGGCGGCATTGTTGACGAGCTCGGAGAGGATCATGCCGACGGCTCCGGCCTCTTCGGCGGGCACGCGTACCGGTTCCGCCTCGAGCACGACGGCGCGGTTGCCCATCGCGGTCAGGCCTTTGACCAGGTTCCCGACATAGGCTGCCAGATCGATCGTGCCGCCGGCCGGTCCGTGACAGAGCAGGCGATGCACCCCGGCCATGGCGGCGATGCGGCGCCCGATTCCCTGGATCGCGGCGAGCCCGGCCGGATCGGAGAGTGCCCGCGCTTCGGCGGCGACCATCGCCGAGAGCAGCTGGAGACTGTTCGCGATCCGATGATTGGCTTCGTCGGCCGGGCTCGGTTCGCGCCGCCCGGGGAGCACCGTGATCGTCGCATCGTTCGCTGCGGAGGCTGCCTGCATGATCCCTTACCTCTCGTCCGCATCCACGGTTCGTCGGGCATCATGATCCTGCGATCTGTGTGCGAAAGGTATCATACGCAGGTATGGGAAAGGTGGGCGATCGGGACCCAATACTTAGCTCGATGTTAACCCCCGGAACCTAATCACCTCTCGCCTATGAGAGGATGACCATGTTCGACGTCTTGCTGTGCATTCATGAAAAGCATGACGAGTGGCTCGTCCTCCTGGCTGCGGTTATCTGCATAATTTCGACGATGAGCGCGGTGCTATTGCTGCGCCACGCCCGGCATTTCGCGGGGATGGTCGCCGCCAAATGGGTGGGTGGCGCCGCGGTCGCGATCGGCTTCGGCATCTGGGCCACCCATTTCGTCGCGATGCTCGGCTACGATCCGGGCGTGGTCGCCGGCTATCACATGCCTGCCACGCTGCTCTCGCTGGTCATCGCGATCGCGATGACGGCGATGTCGTTCTTCGTCTGCCTCGCCTATCCGGGCACGCGCGGGCTGGCGGCGGCGAGCCTGCTGAGCGGCGGCGGGGTGGCCGCGATGCACTATCTGGGGATGTCGGCGCTCGAACTGCCTGCCGAGATCACCTGGCGCAGCGGCTATGTCGCGCTCTCGCTCGTCTTCGCGGTGCTGCCGATGTACCCCGCGCTGGCCTTCGCGGTCGGCGGGCGCAGTGTGCGCAGCGGTGTGGCGGCGGGCCTGCTGATGACGCTGTCGATCGTGCTCCTGCACTTCACCGCGATGACCGCGGTCGTGCTCGTGCCGGCGCCGCTCGACGCGCGCACGGCGATGCTGCTTTCGCCCAAGAGCATGGCCATGGCCATTGCCGCGGGTTCGATCGGGCTGCTGACGGTCTGCATCGCGGTGCTCAGCATCGCGCGGACCGCGCGCATCGCGGTCCATGCCAGCCAGCGCGATCTTGCGATCCTGGTCAAGGGCGTGACCGACTGCGCGATCTACATGCTCGATCGCGACGGCAAGGTCGCCAACTGGAACCCCGGCGCGCAACGGCTCAAGGGCTATTCCGCGGACGAGGCGATCGGCCTGCCGCTCGCGCGGTTCTATTCGCTCGAAGATCGTGAGGCCCGATTGCCCGAGAAGGCGCTGGGCATCGCGATCGAGCAGGGCAAGTTCTCGGGCGAAGGCTGGCGCACGCGCCGCGACGGCTCGCGGTTCTGGGCTCATGTCACGATCGAGCGCATTTCCGACGATGGCGGCAACCATATCGGCTTCGCCAAGATCACCCGCGACATGAGCCGCTTCAAGGAAGATCAGGACCGGCTGCAGGAGATGGCCGCACACCTCGACGCGGCGCTCAGCAACATGCATCAGGGTCTCTGCCTGTTCGACGCCGAAGAGCGACTGGTCATGGCCAATGCGCGTTTCCTCGAGATATGGGGGCTCGACCGGTCGGCCTGCGTGCCGGGCATGACGCTGAATGCGGTGGCGCATCTCGCGCTGGCTTCGCGCACGGGCGGTCCGGTGGCGCAGGAGCGCGTCGATGACCTGCGGCTGACCTTGCGCCAGGCGCTCGACGATCACAGCTTTCCGCCGGTCGTGTCCGAATTCGGCAACGGGCTGATCGTTTCGATGATCAGCCGCCCGATCGCCGACGGCGGCTGGGTAACGACCTTCGAGGACGTCACCGAACGCCGCCGGTCCGAGGAAAAGATCGCCCACATGGCGATGCACGACGGCCTGACCGGCCTGCCCAACCGCTCGAGCTTCAACCAATGGGTCGACGCCGAGCTCGAGCAGGCACGTCATTTCCACCACAATCTGGCTGCGGTGGTCATCGATCTCGATCGGTTCAAGGAGATCAACGACACGCGCGGCCACGGCGCCGGCGATGCCGCGCTGCAGCTCCTGTCGCGCCGGCTGATCGACATTCTCGACGACGGCGAAATCGCCGCGCGTGTCGGCGGCGACGAGTTCTCCGCGGCCAAGCGCTTCCGCGACCAGGCCGAACTCGCGGGGTTCCTCGATCGCATCGAAAGCTGCTTCGCGACCCCCGTGGGCAGCGAGGACAACCGCTTCTATCTCGGCGCTTCCATCGGCGTCTCGGTGTTCCCCAACGACGGCACGCTGCGCGAGCAGATCCTCAACAACGCCGACCTGGCGATGTATCGGGCGAAGGGCAGCCTGGGCGAGCGCATCGCCTTCTACGAGCCCGAGATGGACGAGACCGCACGCGCGCGCCGGCAGCTTTCCAACGATCTGCGCCATGCTCTCGCCCGCGACGAGCTGAACCTGCTCTACCAGCCGCAATACGATCTCAGAACCGGCGAGCTCAGCGGCTACGAGGCTCTACTGCGCTGGCATCATCCCAAGCGCGGGACAGTGGCGCCCGACTATTTCATTCCGCTGGCTGAGGAAACGGGCGAGATCCTCGCCATCGGCGAATGGGTGCTGCGCCAGGCCTGCCTGGAAGCGCGCACATGGCCCGACGATCTCAAGATCGCGGTCAATCTCTCTGCCGTGCAGCTCATGCAGACCGAACTCGTCGAAATGGTCAAAGGCATATTGATCGAGACCGGTCTGTCGCCGACCCGACTCGAGCTCGAGATCACCGAGACCGCGATTATCTCGGACAAGCTGCGCGCGCTACACCTGCTGCGCCAGATCAAGGCGCTGGGCGTCAGCATCGCGATGGACGATTTCGGCACGGGCTATTCGTCGCTCGACACGCTGCACTCGTTCCCGTTCGACAAGATCAAGATCGACAAGTCGTTCCTGCTCAAGTCGCAGCAGAGCCCCGAAGCGCGTGCGATCATCAAGGCCGTGCTCGCGCTGGGGCAGAGTCTGAACGTGCCCGTGCTTGCCGAAGGCGTCGAGACCGAGTTTCAGCTCGGCCTGCTGCAGGAGCAAGGCTGCGACCAGGCCCAAGGCTATTATTTCGGCCGGCCGGCACAGGCGCCGAGCATTTCGGCCGAAGACGAGGAAGCGCGCCGCGCGCAACCCTAGGTTGCTGGAGACGCTCTCGATTTAGAGCGGATTGCCGTCGCGGTCGCGGTAGATGTCGCGACGGCCGACGTGGTTGGCCGGACCGACGAAACCGTCGGCTTCCATCCGCTCGACCCATTTCGACGCGGTGTTGTAGCCCACGCCCATCTGCCGTTGGATCCAGGAAGCCGAGACCTTCTGGCTCTCGAACACCAGCTGGCAGACCTGGCGGTACTTGCGCTCCTCGGGATTGTCCGAAGCCGCGTCGATGTCGTCGAAGCCGAAGCCGCCGTCCTCGGGCTCCTCGGTGACCGAATCGATGTAGTCGGGCTTGCCCTGGGTGCGCCAGTAGTCGGCGACGCGCTCGACCTCCTCGTCACTGACGAAAGGTCCGTGGACGCGTTTGATCGGGTCCGTGCTCGGCTTGTAGAGCATGTCGCCCTTGCCCAGCAGCTGCTCGGCGCCCTGCTCGCCCAGGATCGTGCGGCTGTCGATGCGGCTGGTCACCGCGAAGGAGATGCGCGTCGGCATGTTGGCCTTGATCACGCCGGTGATGACGTCGACCGAGGGACGCTGCGTCGCCATGATCATGTGGATGCCCGCGGCGCGGCTCTTCTGGCTGAGCCGCTGGATCAGGACTTCGATTTCCTTGCCGACGGTGATCATGAGATCGGCGAGCTCGTCGACGATCAGCACGATCTGCGGCATGGTTTCGTAGTCGAGCTGGCGATCCTCGTAGAGCTCCTCGCCGGTGTCGGGGTCGAAGCCGATCTGGATGCGGCGACCGAGCGGCTTGCCCTTGGCCGCGGCGGCGCGGACCTTCTCGTTGAAGCCCGCGAGGTTGCGCACCGAGATCTCGCTCATCATGCGATAGCGGCGCTCCATCTCCTCGACCGCCCACTTGAGCGCGCGCACGGCCTTGGGCGGCTCGGTGACCACGGGCGAAAGCAGGTGCGGAATGTCGTCGTAGGACTTGAGCTCGAGCACCTTGGGATCGACGAGGATCAGGCGGCACTGCGCCGGGGTCAGGCGATAGAGCAGCGACAGCAGGATCGTGTTGAGGCCGACCGACTTGCCCGAGCCGGTGGTGCCGGCGACGAGCAGGTGGGGCATCGTCGCGAGGTCGGCGACGATCGGCTCGCCGGCGATGTCCTTGCCCAGGATGATCGGCAGCAGGCCTTTGTGGTTGGCGAAGGTCTCCGAGCCGACCATTTCCTTGAACGAGACCATCTGGCGATCGGCGTTGGGCAGCTCGATGCCCATGACCGTGCGGCCGGGGATCGACGAGACGCGCGCCGAGATCGCCGACATGTTGCGCGCGATGTCGTCGGCCAGGCCGATCACGCGGCTGGCCTTGATGCCCGCGGCGGGTTCGAGCTCGTACATCGTCACGACCGGGCCGGTGCGCACCGCGGTGATCTCGCCCTTGACGTTGAAGTCGTCGAGCACGGTCTCGAGCAGGCGCGCGTTGCGTTCGAGGCTGAGCTTGTCGACCTTGGGCGCCGAATTGGGGGGCGGGTCGGCGAGCAGGTCGAGCCCGGGCAGCTCGTATTCGTCGAACAGGTCGCCTTGCTTGGCGGCAACGGTACTGAACTGCGCGGGCTTGGCCGGCTGGCCGGGTTCGACGATCTCGGTCGGCCGGCGCGGGGCTTCGTTGAATTCGACCGGCGCGGCATTCCCGACGGGCTTGGCTTCGCGGACTTTCTTCTCGCGCGGTGGCGAGATGAAGGGCACACCCTCGGGCATAGTCATGCCGCGCGCGCCGCGGAGACGGCCGGGAAGCGTGAGCAGCGCCGCCCAGTCGAGCGCGAAGACGCGGCCCGCGAGCATCGCGCCCGAGGCCAGGCAGGCGAGCGCGAGCACGAGGATCAGCCAGCCGCGGAATGCCTCGGGCAGCAGGTTGGCGACGCCGCGGATCGTGCCCGAGCCGAGCAAGCCGGCGAGCCCGCCCATGGAGGCCGGCAGACTTCCGCCGGGCTCGGTGAAGGTCAGCGACAAGACGGTGGAAAGGAGGGTCATGCCCAGAAGCAGCACGCCGATCGGGCGCCACCAGCGCTGGTCGCTGTGTTCGAGCGTGCCATCCTCTTCCTCGACCATGCGCCATAGCTTGCGCGCGAAGACGTAGAGCAGCGGCAGGAACAGCACCGAGACGGGGCCGAAGAGGAACAGCGCGCGTTCGGCCGCATAGGCGCCGAGCGGGCCCATCCAGTTGCGCACCTCGCCGCCAGCGGCGGTCGAACCCGAAGGGTCGGTCTGGTGATAGCTGGTCAGGGCGAGCGCGAGGAACACCATGCCGCCGAACAGCAGTACGGCACCGCCGATCTCGGTGGACCGGCGCAGCGCACGGCGCAGCACCGCGCGCCAGTCGGGCGCGGCGATCCGTCCGCCGGTCGTTATGGGCCGTGTCGCCATGTCATTCCCCTGCTCAGGTGCGAATTATGCGCCTCGGGGTGACTCCCCGTCAAGAATCCTTGGGAATCAGCCCGTCGATTGCCGCCCAGGCCGGGCTGCCGAGGTGCTGCGCGCGGTCTCTTGTCATGCCCCCCAGCGCAATCACCGGCAGATCCGTCCGCCTTGCGAGCTGGCGAAAACGCAGTGGGCCCAGCCAGCGCCCTCCCGGATGCGATCGCGTCGCGAAGACGGGCGATAGCAGGATCGCATCGGCGCGTGCGCGCCGCGCCGCGGCGATCTCGCGCAGCGAATGCGCGGTGACGAGGCGCATGCCGGCCGGACCGCTGGCGAGCGCGGCAGGCGAACCATAGGCGCCGTCGGCACGCCAGGCGCGGGCATTCGCGATGCTCCCTGCGAGGATCAGCCAGTGGCTGCGACGGCGCGCCAATGCGGCCAGCCGTTCGAACCGCACGCGGCGCTCCGCGGGGGGCAGGTGGTGGTGACGATAGATCAACCCCGAACCGCGCGGCAGGCGGGCCAGCGCTGCTTCCAGCGCGGCATCGTTGCGCGCGTCGCTGACCAGCCACACCTCGGGCCACACGGTTGGCAATGCAGACTGGCGCTTGGGCATCGCCTCGCTATAGCAGCGCGCCATGGAGGAACCAGCCACCCTGCTCGCGGCCGTCAACGACCGCATCGCCGCCGCCGCCGGGCTCGCCCGCCGCAAGCCCGAGGACGTGACGCTCGTCGCGATCAGCAAGACGCAGCCGGTCGAGCGGATCGCGCCGCTGATCGCCGCCGGCCAGCGCGTGTTCGGCGAGAACCGTGTCCAGGAAGCGCAGGACAAGTGGCCGGCGCTGCGCGAGGCGCATCCCGATCTGGCGCTGCACCTCGTCGGCCAGCTCCAGTCGAACAAGGCCGACGATGCCGTCGCGCTGTTCGACTGCATCCATTCGCTCGATCGCCCTTCGCTGGTCGGGGCCTTGGCCCGGGCGATGGACAAGGCCGGGCGACTGGTGCCCTGCTTCGTCCAGGTCAACATCGGCGCCGAGGAGCAGAAGGGCGGCTGTGCGATCGCCGACCTGCCCGCACTGCTGACCGAAATCCGTGCGACGGCGATTCCCGTTGCCGGGCTGATGTGCGTACCGCCCGCGGGCATCGAGGCTGCACCGTTCTTCGCGCTGCTCGGCAAGTTGGCCGACGACAACGGCATTACCGGCCTGTCGATGGGCATGAGCGAGGACTTCGAGACCGCGATCACCCTCGGCGCCACCGACGTCCGCGTGGGTTCGGCGCTGTTCGGCGCGCGCGGCTAGTCGCGCGCGCTGCCGGCGGCGTGGCGCTTCAGCTCGTCGCCGCTCAAGGTCACCACGTGCAGGAGGTTCGTCGCGCCGGGGGTGCCGAACGGCACACCCGCCAGCGCGATCAGCTTCGAGCCGGCCGTGCCGAAGCCGTGGCGCAGCGCCATGCGGCGGCCCTTGGCGATCATCTCCTCGAACGAGCCGATGTCCTTGGTCAGCACCGGATAGGCGCCCCAGAGCAGCGCCACCTTGCGCGCGGTCTTGATCGAGGGCGTCAGCACCAGAATCCGCACGCCCGGCCGCTCACGCGCGACGCGGCGCGCGGTCGAGCCCGAACCGGTGAAGACGATGACGCCGGCGATCGGCAGGGTCTGGGTAATCTGCGCGCAGGCTTCGGCCAGCGCGTCAGCGGTGGTGGCGTCGGGGCGGACCTCGGTGAAGTGGACGCGCTCGCCATAGCCGGGATCGCTTTCGACCTGGGTGGCGATGCGGTGCATGATCGTCACCGCTTCCTCGGGCCAGGCGCCCGCGGCGGTCTCGGCCGAGAGCATGACCGCGTCGGCGCCGTCGTAGACCGCGTTGGCGACATCGGACACCTCGGCGCGCGTCGGCGCCGGGCTCTCGATCATCGATTCGAGCATCTGCGTGGCGACGATCACCGGCTTGCCCGAGCGGCGCGTCGCGGCGACGATGCGCTTCTGCAGCGGCGGCACTTCTTCGGGATTGAGCTCGACGCCGAGGTCGCCGCGCGCGACCATGATGCCGTCGGCGAGTTCGATGATCTCTTCGAGCCGGTCGATCGCCGCGGGCTTCTCGATCTTGGCAACGAGCGCGCCGTAGCCGCCCATCAGGCGGCGCGCCTCGGCGACGTCCTCGGGCCGCTGGACGAAGGATAGCGCCACCCAGTCGGTGCCATGCTCGACCGCGAAGGCCAGGTCGCGGCGGTCCTTCTCGGTCAGCGCCGGCACCGGCACGACCGCGTCGGGCACGTTCACGCCCTTGCGGTCGGAGATCACGCCGCCGACTTCGGCCGAGCAGAGGATCGCGTTGTCGTCGGCGCGAATCACGCGCAGCCGCAGCTTGCCGTCGTCGATCAGCAGGCGCTGGCCTTTCTGCAGCACGCCGAACAGCTCGGGATGCGGCAGATAGACGCGCGTCTCGTCGCCCGGCGTGGGATCGCGGTCGAGCGTGAAATGGCTGCCGTGGCGGATCACCGTGCGGCTCTCGGCAAAGGTGCCGACGCGCAGCTTGGGCCCCTGCAGATCGCAGAGAATCCCGATCGGTCGGCCGAAGTCCTTCTCGGCCGCGCGAATCGCGGCGATCGTCGCGGCATGGGTCGCGTGGTCGCCGTGGCTCATGTTGACGCGGAAGGCGTCGGCGCCGGCACGCAGCAGCCGGCCGATCATCTCGGGATTGGCGCTGGCGGGGCCGAGCGTGGCGAGGATCTTCACCTTGCGGCCCGCGAGGCTCACTTCGGGGACTTCGGGCTTGGCCAAAACGCTACCTCTTTTGCAATCGCGGCGTCCTATGGCAAAGCCTGCCGCAAAGACCAAGGATGAACGGCATGAATGACACGTTGGATACGCTGGATGACGCACAGGCCGCCGCCGCCTTCCGCCGGCTCGTCCGCCACCTGCAGCACCGCCACGATGCGCAGAACGTCGATCTGATGGGCCTGGCCGGCTTTTGCCGCAACTGCCTGGCCGACTGGATCCGCGATGCCGGCTACGCGGGCGACAAGGCGCAGGCGCGCGAGCTGATCCACGGCATGCCGGCGGGCGAATGGAAGGACAAGCACCAGACCGAAGCCACGCCCGAACAGCTGGCGCGGATGGAGGAAAGCCTGAAGAAGAACGGCGGGTCTCACTGAGGCCGCGGCACTAATCCACAGGCACCGCTTTCTCCGGCAGGCTCGCCCCGCTAAAGGCGCGGGCAACCGATTCACCCTAGCTTCTGGAGACATCCCCGATGGCCGAAACCGACGACCGCCTGCGCCTTCTCATCGAGCGCATCGAACGCCTCGAGGAAGAGAAGAAGGGCATCAGCGACGACATCAAGGACGTCTACAACGAGGGCAAGGCCGTCGGTTACGACGCCAAGATCATGCGCCAGGTCGTCCGCCTGCGGAAGATGCCGCCCGACGATCGCCGCGAGATGGAAACCGTCCTCGACCTCTACAAGGCGGCGCTGGGCCTCGAATAGTTTGCCGTAAAGCCTTCACCGTCATTCCCGCTTGCGCGGGGATGACGCGAGCGGGGCGGGGGTGACGGGCAAGGCCGGATTGCCCGGAACGCCTCTCTGCGCTAGGGGCGCCTCAACGCCCCACCAGCAGACGAAAAGATCGCGAAGGCACTCAGATGGCAGGCCATTCCAAATTCAAGAACATCATGCACCGCAAGGGTGCGCAGGATAAGAAGCGCTCGGCGCAGTTTTCCAAGCTTTCGCGCGAAATCACCGTCGCCGCGAAGATGGGCATGCCCGATCCGGACATGAACCCGCGCCTGCGCGCCGCGGTCAACGCCGCCAAGGCGCAGTCGATGCCCAAGGACAACATCCAGCGGGCGATCGACAAGGCCAGCAAGGGCGATGCCGAGAACTACGAGGAAGTGCGCTACGAGGGCTATGGCCCCGGCGGCGTCGCGATCATCGTCGAGGCGCTGACCGACAACCGCAACCGCACCGCCACCAACGTACGCACGGCCTTCGCCAAGAATGGCGGCAACCTCGGTGCTTCGGGCGCGGTGAGCCACGGTTTCGAACGGCTTGGCCTGATCGAATATCCGGCCAAGGTCGGTGACGAGGAGAAGGTCCTCGAAGCCGCGATCGAGGCCGGTGCCGACGACGTCGAGAGCGATACCAGCGAAGACGGCCTGCACTCGATCTGGACCAGCGTCGAGAACCTGCACCCGGTCTCGCGCGAGCTCGAGAAGGTCCTGGGCGAAGCCGAGGCGGTCAAGCTCGCCTGGCGTCCGAGCCTCAAGGCCGAAGTCGGCGAGAGCGACGCGGCGACGCTGCTCAAGCTGATCGACGTGCTCGACGATGACGACGACGTCCAGACCGTCTGGGGCAATTACGAGATCTCCGACGAAGTCATGGAGAAGTTGGGCTGAGCCGGCGGCGCAGCCCCTTTCCATGATCATCATCGGCATCGACCCCGGCCTTACCTGCACGGGCTGGGGGCTCGTCGCCAAGGCTGGCAGCCGACTGAGCCACGTCGCCAACGGCCAGATCCGCACCGATGCCTCGGTGGGCATGGCCGACCGGCTCGTCGAACTCGACGCCGAACTGACGCGGGTGATCCTCGAGCATCGGCCCGATGCCGGTGCGGTCGAGGAGGTCTTCGTCAACGTCAATCCGCAGTCGACGCTCAAGCTCGGCCAGGCGCGCGGCGTCGCCATGCTCAGCCTCGCGCGCGCCGGGCTCAAGGTCGCCGAATATTCGACCAAGGTGGTCAAGAAGGCGCTGGTCGGCACGGGCGGCGCCGAGAAGGCGCAGGTCCAGGCCATGCTCAAGGTGCTGCTGCCCGGCGTGAAGCTCGCCGGCGCCGACGCTGCCGACGCGCTGGCCGTGGCGATCACCCACGCCAACATGATGGGTAGTCATCGCTAGATTTCCAGCTGACGCTGGGCGGCACCGGCCCGCGCCGGTGCCGTTTGCGCTTCAGCCTAGGCGCCCGCCTTCTTCGCCAGCGCTATCGCCACGTCCTTGCCCGCAGCGCCGTCGGGCACCTTTTGCGCGGTGACGACGATCATCCGCGCGTCGTCGATGAAGACCGTGAGCTGATCGATGCCGGGCGCGAAGAAGGCGGCCTTGCCGAGGCCGGGAACGTCTTCGAGCGTCTTGCCGAAGGCCTTGAGCGTCGCCTCGCTGGTCGAGCGGGCCGCGGCGATCGTTTCGGCGGTGTTGTCGTTGATCGGCGACCAGCGTGCCGACAGACTGGCGACATTGCCGTCAGGCCCCGAATAGGTGCATTCGGACGTGCCCGCCTCGGCCGTGCCGGGCTCGTGCACCAGCGACAGGCCCGTCTCGCTGACGTCGCGCTTGAGAATTTCGGCGACGGTGGCCTTGTCGAGGATCGAACAGGCGTCGGTCGCCTTCCAGTTCGCCGGCACGCCGCCGCTGGTGGCCTGTCCGCCACTCGCGGCCGGCTTGTCGGCGGGCGCCTCGTTGGCGCTGCCGCAGGCCGCCAGGGCGAGAGCGCCGCCGAGCGCCGCAAGGGTTAGTATCCGGTATTGCGCCATCGTTCGTCCTTCCTGAAGCGATAGCGACCCGCGTTGTCTTGTCGTTGTGCCGCGAAACTGGCGCATGGCCCGCGGTTTGGCCAGCGCTACCGGGCGAATTTTCCGGCAAGCGCGTTGCAAGAGAGAGATTCCCTTTTCGTTCCGACATGCTATCAGGCGCGCATGATCGCCAAGCTCACCGGCACGCTCGACGATACCGGCCCTGACTGGGCGGTGATCGACGTTTCGGGCGTCGGCTATTTCGTCCATTGTTCGGCCAAGACGCTGACCGCGCTCGGCATCACCGGCGACCTGGTGACCGTGCACACCGAAATGCAGGTCAGCGAGAACGACGTGCGGCTGATCGGTTTCGCCAGCGGCGCCGAGCGCGCCTGGTTCCGCCTGCTTACCGCGGTCCAGGGCGTGGGCAGCAAGATGGCGCTGGCCGTGCTCTCGGCGCTTTCGACCGAGGAGCTGCAGCGCGCCTGCGCGGGCGGCGATGCGGCCACGGTGGCGCGCGCGCAAGGGGTCGGCCCCAAGCTCGCGAGCCGTATCGTCAACGAATTGAAGGACAAGGCCGGGGGCCTGCCGACCGCGCCGGGCGCCGTCGGTGGTGCCGTGGCGCTGCCCGCGGGCCTGGCCAGCGCCGATGCCGTCTCCGCTCTGCAGAACCTCGGCTTCAAGCCGCCGGTCGCGACCCAGGCGGTGGCGCAGGCGCTCGACGAGCTCGGCGAGGATGCCTCGCTCGACGCGCTGATCCGTGCGGCTTTGAAGAGGGCGACACGATGAGGCCCCGTGCTATCCTGTTCCGTCACCCTGAACTTGTTTCAGGGCCCATTTTTCCGCGCGCCCGGCGTCAGCGGAGGCATGCCCAGCCCCACCGCCAGATCAACCCAATGCGGATTGCCGGCATTGATCAGATTGATTTTCCATTGCCGGTGCCAGCGTTTGAGCTGCTTCTCGCGCAAGATGGCCGGTGCCATTTCGCCGAACAGCTCGTAGTGGACCAGGCAGTGCACGCCGAACCTGGCGGTGAAGCCTGGCAAGGCGTCGTTGCGGTGCTGCCACAATCGGCCGATGAGGTCGGAAGTCACGCCGATATAGAGCGTGCCGTAGGGCCTGCTCGCGAGGATGTAGACGCAAGGAACTCGCTCCTCTCGCACGGGGCTGAGCTTGCGGCGCCATGGGCCCCGAAACAAGTTCGGGGTGACGAAGAAGGGTTGGTTTTGGATTCGGTTGTCTGGATCGCTCACGATGGATGACGCGCGCCTGACCGGCCCCGAGCGCCAGCCCGAGGACGTCGACGCGGCGCTGCGGCCCAAGACGCTTGGCGAATTCGTCGGGCAGATCGCGGCCAAGGACAACCTGCGCGTGTTCATCGAAGCCGCGCGGGCGCGTCGCGAGGCGATGGACCACGTGCTGTTCTTCGGCCCGCCGGGGCTGGGCAAGACCACGCTCGCGCAGATCGTCGCGCGCGAGCTCGGCGTGGGCTTCCGTGCCACCTCGGGGCCGGTCATCGCCAAGCCCGGCGATCTCGCGGCGCTGCTGACCAATCTCGAGCACGGCGACGTCCTGTTCATCGACGAGATCCACCGGCTCAATCCCGTGGTCGAGGAAGTGCTCTATCCGGCGATGGAAGACCGCGCGCTCGACCTGATCATCGGCGAGGGGCCTTCGGCGCGCTCGGTGCGGATCGACCTGCCGCCCTTCACCCTGGTCGGCGCGACCACGCGCCAGGGCCTGCTGACGACGCCGCTGCGCGATCGCTTCGGCATTCCCGTAAGGCTCAACTTCTACACGGTCGAGGAGCTCGAGAGCGTCGTCACGCGCGGCGCGCGGCTGCTCGGCATGACGGTCGAGCCCGAGGGCGCGCGCGAGATCGCGCGGCGCGCGCGCGGCACGCCGCGCGTCGCCGGACGGCTGATGCGCCGCGTCCGCGACTTTGCCCATGTCGCCGGCAGCCAGGTGATCGACCACGCGCTGGCCGACGACGCGCTGACCCGGCTCGAGGTCGATTCGCTGGGGCTCGACGCGCAGGATCGGCGCTATCTGCGGATGATCGCTGGCATCTACAAAGGCGGACCCGTGGGGGTCGAGACCCTGGCCGCGGGGCTGTCCGAACCGCGCGACACGATCGAGGAGGTGATCGAGCCCTACCTGATCCAGCTGGGCCTCGTGGCGCGCACGGCGCGCGGGCGCTGCCTCAACGATCTGGGCTGGCAGCATCTGGGAATCACCCCGCCGAGCGGTAGCCAGACCGGGCTTTTCGATTCTCCCGGTGACGATCAATCGTAACCACGCCGGCGAGATTCCTTCGGGTTCGGGCCTCGAACAGTTCCGTTTCGGGACAGTCACATAACTATCGATGTGAATAAGGCGCCATTCTCACTTCGGGACAGGCGAATCACAGTTAACGGCGTTGTCGCATTAATCACTCTCTGCGTTTTTGGTGGCACAGGGTGTGTTGGCTTGGGTGCTTACCAAAGCCTTCGCACGGGGAAACGAAGAGAGCACGCTTATGTCGGTTCGTATGGCCATCGCGAAATTGTCCGCCGCAGTTGCGGGCGGTGCGCTGATCGGGGGTGGAGCGGTTCACGTCGCTGAGCCGCCGGCCAAAAACCCGCAATACGTCAAGCACGTGAAGCAGCCGAAGGCGCGTCGCGTGGTGCAGCGTCGGCAACCGCCGGCACGCCGCGTCGTGGCACCGCCGCGTACGGCCCGTGTCGAGCCGCCGGCGCGCCGCCAGATCGAGCCCCCGGTGGCTATGCCTTACGTTGCACCGCCGCCGCAGGTGGTGGTGACCACGTCGGGTGGCGGGGCGCCGACGATCATCGGCGGTTCGGGCGGCGGCGGCTTCGGCGGCGGCTTCTTCGGCGGCTTCTTCGGTGGCGGCAGCGGTGGCGGCGGTTCGGGCGGCAACATCGTCATCACCTCGACCAGCACCGGTGGTTCGACCTCGACGTCGAGCGGCGGTTCGAGCACCAGCGGCGGGTCCACCTCGACCAGCGGTGGTTCGACCTCGAGCTCGACCGGTGGCGTGACCAGCACGACCGGCGGCATCACCTCCACGACGACCAGCTCGTCGGGCGGTTCGAGCAGTTCGTCGTCGAGCTCGTCGTCCTCCTCCTCGTCTTCGTCGAGCTCCTCGTCGTCGAGCGGCAGCAGCGGCGGCAAGCCCGATCACCCGCATCATGGTTCGAGCGGCAGCTCGGGTTCGAGCGGCTCCTCGGGGTCTTCGGGCAGCAGCGGTTCGTCGGGTTCGAGCGGCAGCTCGGGTTCGTCGGGTTCCAGCTCCTCGTCCTCGTCGAGTTCTTCGTCCAGCTCGTCCTCGTCGTCGGGCAGCAGCGGCGGCTGCGGCAAGCACTGCGGTGCGACCTCGGGCGGATCGTCGTCGAGCTCCAGCTCGGGTTCGTCGGGTTCCTCGTCTTCGACCGGCTCCACCGGTGGGTCGAGCAGCACGTCTTCCTCTTCGTCGAGCAGCACCTCCTCGTCGAGCTCGTCCTCGACCTCGTCGACGGGCAGCACCAGCGGCGGCCACGAAGTGCCGGCTCCGCCGATGCTGATCCTGTTCGGCGCGGCAGCCGCGACGGTCTTCGCACGGCGCAAGATGGCCAAGCGCCAGGACGCCGATTGACGGCCTAGACCGTCTCATAATCGTACAAGTTGAAAAGGGCGGCCCTAGCGGTCGCCCTTTTTGCTGTGATTTCCGCGTGTTCGATCAGGCTTTTATCACGAAACCACCAAAACGGATTCTTCCCAGGGGTGCCTCGCGTCCGGCGAGGCATACACTTTTCCACAGACCGTCCAAGAACGGGCGAGTCGATGATGGGAAAGGTGATGAGCCCGGGTTTCATACCTCAGGTTCGAGCGTCTGCCTTGCAGACCTTCATGAACGTGGCGCGCTTCGTACGCCTGGATCCGTACAGCCTGCTTCGCCAGAACAAGATCCGTCCCGAGGATCTCGAAGATCCGGAGACGATGATTGCCGCCAGTGCACTGGTGAAACTCTACGAAGACAGCGCCGCGCAGTCGGGCCGCGAGGATTTCGGCCTGCTGATCGCGGGCAGCCGCAGTGTCGGCACGCTCGGACCGATCAGCCTGCTGCTGCGCTACCAGCCGACCGTGCGCTCGATCATCGAAAAGGTGATCGGCAACATGAAGCTGCTCAACGACATCGTTTCGGCCAACGTGGATGACGATGGCCATCATGCCATGATCCGGATCGAGCACCTGCCCGGCTTCGCCCAGCGGCAGATCATCGAATCGACCGTGGCGATCGCATGCCGCTCCTGGCGGGAACTCATGGCCGGCGCCTGGCAGCCCGAAAGCGTCCACTTCCGCCATTCGGCGCCGACCATGCTCAACACCCATCGTCGCGTCTTCGGCTGCCCCGTGGTGTTCGACAGCGAGTTCGACGGCATCGGCTGCAGCTCGGCCTCGCTCGACCTCGCCAATCCCTGGAGCGATCCGGCGATGGCGGCGCACGCCCAGCGCTTCATAGACATGCTCTCGCACCAGCGGCCGACGAGCTCGGTGACCGAGCAGGCGCGACAGGCGATCTTCCTGCTGATCAGCAGCGGCAATGCCACCAAGGAAAAGGTCGCCGAAAACCTCGCTCAGCATCCGCGCGCGCTGCAGCGAATGCTGAGCCGCGAGAACACCAATTTCGGCGAACTGCTGAACGAGGCGCGGCGCGAGCTCGCGATGCGCTATCTCAACGGCTCGAAGCAGACGGTAACCGACATCGCGCTCCTGCTCGGCTATTCGACGGTCAGCTCGTTCACGCGCTGGTTCACCGAGGAATTCGGCAAGTCGCCCGCCGCCTGGCGCAAGTCCTCTCCCGAGGACAACATCACCAAGGTGACCGCGAAGGCGGCTTGAGACCTATTGTCGCGAAAGCGGCGCGTGCTCGGCCCAGCGGCCGCTCGCCGAGATGGCCGCCAGCTCGGTCAGGTGCGTGCTCGATACGGCCCGGCTGAAATAGAAACCCTGCCCATAGCGGACGCCCAGGCGGCGCAGGATGGCGACGTGCTCGGCCGTCTCGATGCCCTCGGCGACGATCTGCAGCCCCATCCGCGTGCCGAGCATCGACATGGCGGCGACGATCGAATCGTCGGTCTCGCTGCCCAGCCCGCTGACGAAGCTGCGATCGATCTTCAAGGCCGAAATCGGCAGCTGCTTGACGTTGGTCAACGAAGCATAGCCGGTGCCGAAATCGTCGAGCGACACGCGCACGCCGGCTTCGGCCAGTTCGACGAGCGCGTGGCGCACATGATCGCGGCCCGAGCCGAGCGCGACGGTCTCGGTCACTTCGACCTCGATCATCGACGGCGCGATGCCGCGCAGCGCGAGGCGGGCGAGCAGCCGGTCGGCGAAGTCGCCCGTGGCGAAATCGAACGAGGTGGTGTTGATCGCGACATGGCCGACGTCGATGCCGCGTGCTCGCGCGTCGGACAGGTCGCACAACACGCTCTCGATCATGCGATCGGTCAGCGCGACGGCGAGCTCGCGGTCCTCGAAGGCGGCGGCGATCGTGCCGGGCAGGGCGATGTCACCCTCGCGCGTGACGACGCGCAGCAGTGCTTCGTGGCCGACGAGCTGGCCCGTCTCGAGATCGACCTTGGGCTGGTAGAACGGCAGGATGCGCCCTTCCGCCAGTGCCGCGCGCGCCTGCTCGAGCATGTCGCGCTCGCTGTCGTAGGCGCGGGCGAGAGCGCTGCTGAAGGCCCGGGCACAGCCGCGTCCGGCGGCCTTGGCGCTCGCCAGGGCCTGGTCGGCCTTGCGGTGGAGCGTGGCGAAATCGTCCGCGTCCTGCGCCGCGGCATAGCCCAGGCTGATGCGGCAGTTGAGGTTCCGTCCTTCGTGCAGGAAGGGCAGATTGGCGGCGTGCAGCAGGGTACCGGCGATCTCGGCGGCTTCGACGATCGAAGGGCACTGCCGCAGCATCACCGCGAATTCGTCCCCGCCGATGCGCGCGGCCAGGGCATCGGGGCCGAGCGTCTCGCGCAGGCGATTGGCCAGCTCGGTCAGCACGAGATCGCCGGCGGCATGGCCGAAACCGTCGTTGACGCGCTTGAGGTTGTCGACGTCGATCAGGACGAGCGCCGGCGGATGCGCATAGTCGAGCGGTGCGCCCACGCATTGTTCGAACGCGCGGATCAGCTGGCTCCGGTTGCAGAGGCCGGTCAGCCCGTCGTGGTTGGCGGCGTGGTCGAGCTTGCGCGAGAGGCGGCGCTCGCGCTCGATCCGCGCTTCCTGGACCAGGATTGCCCGGCGCAGCTCGAGCTGCGCCTCGACCTGCTTGCCGAGCACGGTCAGCGTGTGTGCCTGCACGACATCGAGGCCCTGCGGCCGTGCCGCGTCGTCAACCACGCAAAGTGCGCCGAGCGGCACCCCGTCGCGCGAGAGGATCGGCACGCCGGCGTAAAAGCGCAGCAGGCCGCCGCCGCGGACGAGCGGATGATTGCGAAACA
The DNA here is from genome assembly GCA_004211435.1 of Novosphingobium sp. Classification (GTDB taxonomy): domain Bacteria; phylum Pseudomonadota; class Alphaproteobacteria; order Sphingomonadales; family Sphingomonadaceae; genus Novosphingobium; species Novosphingobium anseongense. The sequence continues at coordinate 26,722 of SECS01000027.1, forward strand.
GCGGGTGCTGCGAGGCATCGGGGACAACGAAGAGTCCCGCGCCCCGGATCGTGTGGGCGCAGACCGAATGCTCGATCGGCGTCTCGCTGAGGCTCAGGCCATGGCCGGCCTTGATCCACTGGCGATCGTCGCAGACCAGCGAGATGGCGCTCATCTTGGTTCCGCAGATTTGGGCGGCGAGTTCGACGATCGCATCGAAAGCGGGTTCGGTCGGGGTGTCGAGGATCGCATATTCGGCGAGCGCGCGCATCCGCTCGGCGGCGTCGCCGGCTCGGGCAAGCCCGCGCGTGTCCTTGGCGCCGGCGGCGAGGAACTGCGAGAATGGCGCTTCGAACATGTCCGTCAGGCCCCGGGACATGCGTCCGCCGGTGTGACGATGACGCTGGGATGACGCCGACCCGCCATGGGAGGAGACGGATCGGCGCGCTATCGTGGATGGCACATCGCGCGCCCAGGCGCTCGCCAATCGCCGACAGGGCCTTAGCAGTTCGAGACTCGTCAGCCGGCGGCGCTGCTGTCCCATTCGACGCCCGGATCGGCCGTGCCGATCACGTCGGCGAGTTCCCAGACGTTGCGGTAGCCGTAGCCGTGAAGGTTGACGAAGGTCGGAATATTGAGCGCCAGCGGCGCGCTCTTGAGCGGCACCGGCGCGCGGTGGTCGCGGAAGTTGTTGTTGCAGTAGATGTAGACGGGCCGGTCGCCGTCGGGGCCCAGTGCCGCGCGCAGGCTCTCGGCGGTGAAGTCGGTGAAAGGCAGGTTGATCGCACCCTTGATATGACCGCGCGCGAAAGCCGCCGGCGTGCGCGCGTCGAGCAGGATTGCGCCCTCGGCGCGGGCGCGGCGGGCGAACTCGGGCCAGGCCAGGCGATGGCTCGCACGCACCGGGGCGAGTTCGGTGACGAGTCGCGCGAAACCGTCGTAATCGACCTGGGGATTGGCGGGGGCCTGCTGGGCGAACGCCGGCGTGGCGAGGGCCAGGCTCATGAGGGCAATGGCGTGCTTCATCGCGTGTCTCCCAACCCTGAGGATGTCGGAAACTGCGGCCGGCCGGTTTTATCGGAGCTGAACGCGAAAACGCCGCCCCGGGGCGAACCCGGCGCGGCGCTTCGTCGTTCGGTCGGACTTAGGCGGCGAGCTTGCGCAGCACGTAGTGCAGGATGCCGCCGTTGTTGAAGTATTCGATCTCGTTCGCCGTATCGATGCGGCAGAGCGCGGTGAAGCTGAAGGTCGAGCCGTCCTTGCGGGTGACCTCGACGGTCACGTCCTGGCGCGGCTGCAGGCTGGCGACGCCCTTGATCGTGAACTGGTCGTCGCCGGTCAGGCCCAGCGAGGCGCGGGTGTCGCCGTCCTTGAACTGCAGCGGCAGCACGCCCATGCCGACCAGGTTCGAGCGGTGGATGCGCTCGAAGCTCTCGACGATGACGACGCGGACGCCGAGCAGGTTGGTGCCCTTGGCCGCCCAGTCGCGCGACGAACCCGTGCCGTATTCCTTGCCGGCGATGACGATCATCGGCACGCCGTCGGCCTTGTTCTTCATCGCGACGTCGTAGACCGCGCCGACTTCCTCGCCGTAGCGGCTGAAGCCGCCCTCGACGCCGGGGACCATCTCGTTCTTGATGCGGATGTTGGCGAAGGTGCCGCGCATCATGACTTCGTGGTGGCCGCGGCGCGCGCCGTAGGAGTTGAAGTCCGCCTTGGCGACCTGGTGCTCCTGCAGCCACTGGCCGGCCGGGCTGTCGGCCTTGATGTTGCCGGCGGGGCTGATGTGGTCGGTGGTGATCGAGTCGCCCAGGATCAGCAGCGGCTTGGCCTCGATGATGTCCTGCACCGGCGCCGGAGTCATCGACATGCCCTCGAAGTAGGGCGGGTTGGCGACATAGGTCGAGCCCGCGCGCCACTGGTAGGTTTCCGAACCGGTGACGTTGATCGCCTGCCAGTGCTTGTCGCCCTTGTAGACGTCGGCATAGCGTGCCTGGAACATCTGGCGGTCGACCGCGCCGGCCATGGTGGTGGCGACCTCGAGGTTGGTCGGCCAGATGTCCTTGAGATAGACGTCCTGGCCGTTGCTGCCCTGGCCGATCGGGGTGGTGGTGAAATCGTCGATCACCGTGCCCTTGAGCGCATAGGCGACGACCAGCGGCGGGCTGGCGAGGAAGTTCGCGCGCACGTCGGGGCTGACGCGGCCTTCGAAGTTGCGGTTGCCCGAGATCACCGAGGCGGCGACGATGTTGTTGCCGTTGATCGCGGCGCTGATCGGCTCGGCCAGCGGGCCGGAGTTGCCGATACAGGTGGTGCAGCCATAGCCGACGAGGTTGAAGCCGATGTTGTCGAGGTGCTGCTGCAGGCCGGCCTTCTCGAGGTAGTCGGTGACGACCTGCGATCCGGGGGCGAGGCTGGTCTTGACCCAGGGCTTGGGCTTCAGGCCGAGCTTGTCGGCCTTCTGCGCGACGAGGCCGGCTGCGATCAGCACGCCAGGGTTCGAGGTGTTGGTGCAGCTGGTGATGGCCGCGATCACGACGTCGCCGTCACCGATGTCGTGGTCCTTGCCGGCCACGGGAACGCGCGACTGCTGCTTCTTGTAGACTTCACCGAGGTCATGGTTGAACACGTCGTCGACGTGGGTCAGCACGACCTTGTCCTGCGGCCGCTTGGGACCGGCGAGCGAGGGCACGACAGTGCCGAGGTCGAGCTCGAGGCTCGACGAGAAGATCGGCTCGATCGCGGGATCGATCCAGAAGCCCTGCTCCTTGGCATAGGCTTCGACGAGCGCGATCTGGCCTTCCTCGCGGCCGGTCAGGCGCAGGTAGTCGAGCGTCTTGTCGTCGATGCCGAAGAAGCCGCAGGTCGCGCCGTATTCGGGCGCCATGTTGGCCAGCGTCGCGCGGTCGGCGAGGCTCAGCGAGGCGAGGCCGGGGCCGAAGTATTCGACGAAGCGGCCGACCACGCCGTGGGCGCGCAGCATCTGCGTGGCGGTGAGCACGAGGTCGGTGGCGGTGACGCCTTCCTGCAGTTCGCCGAACAGCTTGAAGCCGACGACTTCGGGGATCAGCATCGACACGGGCTGGCCGAGCATCGCGGCCTCGGCCTCGATGCCGCCGACGCCCCAGCCGAGCACGCCCAGGCCGTTGATCATCGTCGTGTGGCTGTCGGTGCCGACGCAGGTGTCGGGATAGGCCACGGTGACGCCGTTCTGGTCGGTCGAGGTCCAGACGGTCTGGGCGATGTTCTCGAGATTGACCTGGTGGCAGATGCCGGTGCCCGGGGGCACGGCATAGAAGTTGTTGAGCGACTTCGAGCCCCACTTGAGGAAGTCATAGCGCTCGAAATTGCGCTG
>SECS01000313.1 GCA_004211435.1 Novosphingobium sp.
ACGATCTGGCGCGCGCCGATGCCTACGGCTTTTCGAAGGAGGCCATCGCCGTCTGGACGATGACCGCTTCGGCACGCACGATCAAAAACGGCGTGCGGCTCAACTGCACGAGCCCCGGCTCGGTACAGACGCCGATGCTCGCCGCGATCGAGCAGGTTACACCGAGCGAGCGGATCGACGCGGTGGCCGCACAGATCGGCCGGCGCTCGACGGCCGAGGAGCAGGCTTGGGTCCTGCTCATGCTCAACGGCCCGCGCGCATCCTATCTCAACGGCGTCAACCTGCCCGTCGACGGTGGCTTCGCCGCCGCCAGCGCGGTCGCGGTGCGCTAATCCAAGGAGATCGCATGACAGAGATCGAGGAACTGATGGCGCGCGAGGAGATCAAGCTCCTCAAGGCCCGCCGCGACCGCGCGGTCGATACCAAGGACTGGGACCTCTACCTCTCGCTCCACGCGCCCGATCACGTCTCGCACAACGAGGGTTACCCGCGCTGGGAAAGCGCGCAGGAAATGATCGACAACGTGCGCCAGTTGCTCGGCCCGCAAAGCAAGTCGGTCCACCATTCGCATACGCCCGAGATCACTTTCGAGAGCGACGAAAAGGCCAAGGGCATCTGGGCGATGGAAGACATGATCTTCGACGCCGCGACCGATGTCATGGTCGTCCACGGCTTCGGTCATTATCACGAGACCTACGAGAAGCGCGGCGAGCGCTGGCTGTTCACCAGTCGGCAGCTCAAGCGCACCTTGGTCAAGACGTTCGAGGTGCCGGGCCGATGAGCGCGCCCACCGAACCGCTGACCGGCGGCTGCTATTGCGGTGCTGTCCGCTATGAGGCCGCAGGCGAGCCGCGGTTGCGCGCGCAGTGCCATTGCCGTGAGTGCCAATACCTTACCGGCGGCGGTCCGAACTACTTCATGATGATGCCGGTCGAGGGCTTTCGCTACGTTCGCGGCGAGCCCGCGAGCTTCACCCGCAGCGACATCGCCAAGCCGGTCACGCGCCAGTTCTGCGGAACCTGCGGCACGCACCTGGCGACGCGGTTGCCCGATTTCCCGGCGCTCGTGCTCAAGGTCGGCGGGCTCGACGATCCGTCTGCTTTCGGCGGACCGCAGGCGGCGATCTACCTCGTCGACCGTCAACCCTTCCATCTGGTGCCCGAGGGGCTCAAGCAGTTCGAGCGCACGCCCTGACCGTCAGATCTCGTGGGTATAGACCTCGTTGAGAACGATCTCGCGACCGCGCAACTTCACGAGCTCGAAACCTCGGAAGCGCTTGCCGCCCATGTCGAGGAACCAGCGCGCGCAGAAGCCGCCGTCGACCGGCCAGAGCTCGTCGGGGGTATAGGTCCAGTCGGGCACCGCGGGGAACAGCTTGCCGATATAGCCCAGCAGCGCCGCGCGGCCGTTCAGCCCCGCAGGCATGGCGTTGTCCTGGTAAAGGCAGTCCTCGGCGTAGAGCGCGGCGATGCGTGGAATATCCTTCTCGGTCCAGGCCTGCAGCCAGTCGGCGTTGAACGTTTCGAGCTCGTCGCGGGTCATGCGGCGCCGTCCGTCATCGCGGTGAAGCCCGCGGGGGCATAGGGTCCGAG
>SECS01000314.1 GCA_004211435.1 Novosphingobium sp.
GCATCAACAGCCGCGAGGATGCAGAAGCGCTGAACGGCATCGAGCTGTTCGTCGACCGTGACAACCTGCCGGACGAGGAACTGGACGACGACGAATTCTATTACGCCGACCTCGAGGGCCTGGAAGCGGTCGACAAGGACGGCAAGAGCTTCGGCACGGTCAGCGCCGTTTTCGATTTCGGCGCCGGCGACCTTCTGGAGCTGAAAGGCCCCGGCCGTCGGCCGTCGCTCATTCCGTTTACCGAGGCAGCCGTTCTGGAGATCGATCTCGAAGGCGGCAAGATCCTGATTGATCCCGAAGCCGCAGGCCTCATCGAAAACCCGGACGAAGACGGCGCGAACTCGAATTTTCCCCGCAAGGACAAGTGACCGCGATGCCGTTTCGCGCCACGGTGCTCACCCTCTATCCGGAAATGTTTCCCGGCCATCTCGGCTTTTCCCTCTCCGGCAAGGCAATGGAACGCGGGCAGTGGTCGCTGGAAGCGATGCAGATCCGTGATTTCGCCGAGGACAAGCATCGCACCGTCGATGACACGCCGGCCGGCGGCGGCGCCGGCATGGTGCTGAGGGCGGATATTCTGGCAAAGGCGATCGATTCCCTCGCGGACGACAGCCGCCCCCGCCTGCTGATGAGCCCGCGCGGAAAGCCGCTCAGCCAGAAGCGCGTTCGCGAGCTTGGCGATGGCGAGGGCGTGGTGATCGTCTGCGGACGTTTCGAAGGCGTCGACCAGCGGGTGATCGATGCACGCCAGCTCGAGGAAGTGTCGATCGGCGACTATATCCTTTCGGGCGGCGAGCCGGCAGCCCTGACCCTGCTCGATAGCGTCGTGCGCATTCTGCCGGGCGTGATGGGCAATGCCCTGTCCGGCACCCACGAAAGCTTCGAGCACGGCCTGCTCGAACATCCGCATTATACCCGCCCACAGGTCTTCGAAGACCGGGAAATCCCCGCTATTCTGACCTCCGGCAACCATGCCGCGATCGAGAAATGGCGGCTCGAACAGTCGCTGCGGCTTACTCGGGAACGCCGCCCGGACCTGCTGAACGAGAGCTAGCCGGTCACGAAATAGTAGACGGTGAGGCCTGCGCCGACCGCCACCACGCACCAGCGCAGCACTGCCTGCGGAACGCGCCGTGCGAGCCACACGCCGCAATAGCCGCCAAGCGCGCCGGCCGGCATCATGATGATCGTTTCCGGCCAGGCAATCACGCCGCCGCCGACAAAGACGACGATCGCGACGCCGGCAATCAGCGCCGCCAGCATGTTCTTCAGCGCGTTGAGATGGTGATAGCTGCCGCCGGTCGTCATACCCAGCACCGCCAGCATCATGATCCCCATTCCGGCCCCGAAGAACCCACCATAGATCGATGTCAGGAACTGACCGATGACCGAAAGCGGCGAGTTGGCAGGGCGCTCGGACGAGGCTTTCGGCTTCAGCCACGGGCCTGCCGCAAACACGGCGGTCGCAGCGCCCAGGAGCCACGGCACGACCTGGCGAAACGCGTCATTGTCGAGCGCCAGCAGGATCAGCGCTCCCAAAATCGAGCCGATGACGGAGACGATTGCGAGCGCCAAAGCACTTCGCCA
>SECS01000315.1 GCA_004211435.1 Novosphingobium sp.
GGAGCGGGCAGCCGCTATGCGACGCCGATCAAGATCTTCGTCGTCATGACGGCGCTGTTCCTGTTGGTGCTGAACTTCAGCGACGTCGTCATCTACCAGTATGTTCGCCAGGTGGAGCCGGGGGCGACCGTCACGGCCCGCGCCGACCCGGACGGCTATACGGTGCATTTGACCGGCGCGACCGAGAGCGACCGCTGGATGCAGCGACGCATTGAGCCCTCCATCGACCCGCGCATCCCCGCGGCGATCCAGGCCGCGGCTGATCGGGCGACCAGCAGTCGCGACAAGGGCAATCTGCTTTACGAACTGCAGACTGATCGCGAGCAGGACGTCATCACGCAACGGCTGGCCGAATGGCTGCCCAACGCCCTGTGGCTGCTGATGCCGCTCTATGCGCTGCTTCTGACGCCGCTGTTCGGGCGAAACCGCCTGTTCCTGGAACACGCGGTCTTCGCCATGTGGGCCCACGCCCTGGCGTTCGGCCTGCTGATCATGCTGGCCCTGATCAACAAGTTCAATGTCGGCATGCCCGCCTGGCCGCTGGTCATTCCCTACCTCGGCTATTTCGCGATCGCCGCGCGCCGATACTACGGAGAGCGCTGGGTTCAGGTGGGCTGGAAGGCGGCGGTGCACACCGGTCTCTATGTCCTCATGGTGTTGATCCCTGCGGCGCTTCTGGTCTCGCTATCGGCGTTGGATATCGATGCCTTCATGGCCTATGTGCGCTCTTGATCGCGTGACTTTTGGTTACGGGTCGGGCGGGAGGCGTGGCGTGCGCGACCCGCGGTGCGTTAGACAGCGCCAGCCTGCGCAGAGGAGAAAAGCCCATGGCCGAGTTTGATCTGGTCGTCATCGGTTCGGGCCCCGGCGGCTATGTGGCCGCCATTCGCGCTAGCCAGCTGGGTCTGAAGACGGCTATCGTCGAGCGCGAGAACCTGGGCGGCATCTGCCTGAACTGGGGGTGCATCCCCACCAAGGCGCTGCTGAAGTCCGGTGAGAAGTTCGAGAGCCTTTCGCACCTGAGCGAGTATGGCCTGTCGGCCTCGGGCGCGACCTTCGATTTCGACGCCATCATCAAGCGCTCGCGGGGTGTCGCGGCGACGATGAACAAGGGCATCGCCTTCTTGATGAAGAAGCACAAGATCGAGGTGATCGAGGGCTCGGCCAAGCTGGACAAGGGCTCGCCGGCGAAGGTGGTCGTCGCTCTGAACGCCGGCGGTTCGCGCACCGTCGAGGCCAAGTCGATCATCCTGGCCCTGGGCGCCCGCGCCCGGTCGCTGCCGCAGATTGGCCTGGAGGCCGACGGCGCCAAGATCTGGACCTACCGCGAGGCCCTGGCGCCGAAGAAGCTGCCGAAATCGTTCGTCGTCATCGGCTCAGGCGCCATCGGCCTGGAGTTCGCCAGCTTCTACCGCGCCTTGGGCTCGGACGTGACCGTCGTCGAGGCGGTCGAGCGCATCATGCCGGTCGAGGACGAGGAGGTCGCCAAGGCGGCCCAGAAGGCCTTCGAGAAGCGCGGCATCAAGTTCCGCGTCGGCGCCAAGGTGACCAAGGTCGCAAAGGCGGGGCA
>SECS01000316.1 GCA_004211435.1 Novosphingobium sp.
CATCGTGCGATCGTCCGGGCCGACGATCAGCGGCATGATCTGCGAGCCGGCGACCGACGCGCCCAGCGGCGCCAGCAGCGCTTCGGCCCGGGCGACGCGCGCCCACAGCGCCTCGCGCAGGTCGGGGCGGGTGCGGACGAGGTCGAGCGAGGCGCGCACCACGGCGGCCATCAGCGGCGAGGGCGCGGTCGAAAAGATGAAGCCGCGGCCGCGGTTGACGAGGAAGTCGGTGACAACGGCCGAACCGCAGACCAGTGCGCCCTCGGCGCCCAGCGCCTTGCCGCAGGTGCGCAGGGTGATGACGTTCTCGCGGCCCGAGATCGTATCGGCGAGCCCGCGGCCGTCCTGGCCGAACACGCCGGTGGCGTGCGCCTCGTCGATCACCAGCACGCCGTCGTGGCGGTCGGCGACCTCGAGCAAAGCCGTCAGTGGCGCGCGGTCGCCGTCCATCGAATAGAGGCTCTCGACCGCGAGCCAGGGCGTGCCGGCACCGCCCTCGGCGCGCCAGCGACGGATGGCGTGCTCGAAGGCGCCGGCGTCGTTATGGCGCACCGCGACGGTTTCGGCCCGGCCGAGCTTCATGCCTTCGTGCGCCGAGGCGTGGACCAGTTCGTCATGGACGACGAGATCGCCACGCTGGGGCAGGGTCGAGAGTAGCGCCGAATTGGCGGCATAGCCGGTGGCGAACCACAGCGCGGACTCGCTGCCGAAAAACGCCGCGGCCTCGGCCTCGAGCGCTTCATGCTCGGGGCAATTGCCGCGCAGCAGCCGCGATCCGCCCGAGCCGACCGAGACGCCGCGATCGAGCGCCGCGCGGACGGCTTCGGCAAGCAGTCCCGAACGCCCGAGCCCGAGATAGTCGTTCGAGGCGAAGTCGACCCCGATCTCGGGGATCAGGCGGCGGCGGCGGGCGCCGGCGGTCAGTCGCGCGAGGTCGTTACGCTGCGCCGAAAAGGTCATTCCGCCGCTTCGCGCGCCGCGCAGCCGGGCAGGTCCTCGAGCTGCATCGGGCGCAGGCCGAGCTTGGCGAACATTGCGCCGTCGGCATCGTCGCCGGCATTGGGCGCGGTCAGCAGGGTATCGCCGGTGAAGATCGAATTGGCGCCGGCCAGGAAGCACAGCGCCTGGGTCGATTCGCTCATCGATTCGCGGCCGGCCGAGAGGCGGACCATCGACAGCGGCATGGTGATGCGCGCGACCGCGACGGTGCGGACGAATTCGATCTCGTCGATCTTGGCGAGCGGGGTGTCGGCGAGCATGTTGCCGAGCACGGTACCCTTGACCGGGACCAGCGCGTTGACCGGCACCGACTGCGGATGCTCGGGCAGGGTGGCGAGGGCGTGGACGAAGCCGACGCGATCGGGGCGGGTCTCGCCCATGCCGACGATGCCGCCCGAGCAGACGTTCATGCCGGCCTTGCGGACGTTGTCGAGCGTGTCGAGCCGATCCTCGAAAGTGCGCGTGGTGATGACGTCGGCGTACTTCTCGGGCGCGGTGTCGAGGTTGTGGTTGTAGTAGTCGAGGCCGGCGGCGGCGAGCATTTCGGCCTGCTTGCCCGTCAGCAT
>SECS01000317.1 GCA_004211435.1 Novosphingobium sp.
TGCCCTTTGGCGAGCCGGCCGAAGTGCCCTTCGGCGAAGCCTGCGTAGGCAGAACCCGCGGTCCAGGCGGCGAGTGCGCTCTCCCGCGTCAGTCTTTCCTGTGCCTGCCAGCCACCATAGGGCTCGCCGTCGGCGCGTTGGCGCGTTACCGCGGTGGCGAGCGCGGAGAAGGGCTCGGGCGTGGCCGCGGGCGCACCCGAGCCGAAGGCGAGCGCAGTTCCCGCACCGGCCAGCGACTTCCAGGCATAGGCGCCGGCAACCCGCGCCGGACCGAGCCGCGTCTCGGCGATCGTGCTGCCGGTCTCGGCCTGCTGCGGCCGCATCGAGAGCACCACGCCCTTGCCGGTCAGGCCCGGCAGGTCGTTGAGGTCCACCGCTTCGGCATTCTCGATCCGCCAGCGCCGGTCGCCCTTGTAGGTCTCCGACAGCTCGGTCAGCGTATCGATCACCACTTGCACGGCCTTGTCGCCGCTGGCCTCGATCGCGGCCTGAAACTTGTCCATCGCCGCGCGGCTCATCAGGTTCTTGAACTGGGTCTCGCTGAGCCGCAGCGCCACCTTGCTCGCCGGCGCGTCGGCATAGGGCGCCTTGAGCGCCGCCGCGCGCGTCATCAGCGGGCCGTCGAGCGTCAGCTTGACCCCGTTGAGCCGCAGTCGGTCGTCGTAGAGCCAGGGCGTCGGCCCAGGTCCGCCGATCAGGATCATCGCGTCGACGCCCTCGGCATAGGCCAGGATGCGCATCTGCAGCGCGCCCGCGTCGCCGGCGCGGCGGTAGGTCTGCCAGTCTTCGATGGTCGTGCCCATGTCGGTGACCGCGGTGATGCCGCGCGCGAGCAGCGCCTGTTGCGCCTTGAGCAGCGCCTGGTCGCGGTCCTCGGGGCGCGGCTGCGCGGTGGGGCGCGCTTCGGTCAGCAGCGACAGGCCCAGCGGCATCAGCTGAACGTGCGAATCGACCAAGCCGGGGATCACCGTGCGGCCCTTGCCGTCGACCTTGTAGTCGACCTTGCCGGGCCGCTTGTCCGAACGCTGCAGCACCTGCTCGATGCGCCCGTCGTCGCCGAGCAGAAGGCCGGTGAAGCGCTCGACCTTGCCATCGCGGTCGAGCGACATGCCGTTGACGTTGTCAATCAGCGTATCGGCTTGGGCGGCCTGGGCGAGAACGAGAGCGAGAGAGAAAGCGAGCGCGGCAACCGAAGACTTCACTTGCGCCCCTTCCGCGGCAGCCGGCGGATGATCGCGCTGGTATCCTCGCGACCGCCGCCCAGCGCCTGGACATCGGCGAAGAACTGATCGACCAGCGCGGTCACGGGCAGCGAGACGCCGAGGCCGCGGCCTTCCTCCATCACCAGGCCCAGGTCCTTGCGCATCCAGTCGATCGCCAGGCCGAAGTCGAACTCGTCGCGGCTCATCGTGGCCCAGCGGTTGTCCATCTGCCACGACTGTGCGGCACCGCCCGAGATGGCTTCGTAGACCTTGCCCATGTCGAGGTGCGAGGCCTGGGCGAAGCGCACGGCTTCGGCCAGCGAACTGACGATGCCGGCGATGCAGATCTGGTTGGCCAT
>SECS01000155.1 GCA_004211435.1 Novosphingobium sp.
CCGGGCACCTCGTTTGCCGCCAAGGACGGACACATCTACCTGTTCATGACCACCAAGGGCCACTGGAACGGCCTCTGCAAACTCATGGGCGATCCCGCCTGGGCCAAGGAATTCCGCGAAGACTGGCTCGAGTTCGACTGCACCAAGGACAACGTCATCCGCTTCCGCGAGAAGTTCTCCGAATGGATCATAGGCCAGGAGAAGCTGGCGATCAGCGAGGCCGCGCAGAAGGCCGGCGTCGCCATGGTCCCGGTCAACACCGCCGCCGACCTGCCGCAGCACGAGCAGTTCATCCACCGCGGCTTCTTCCAGCAGGCCGAGCATCCGGCCTTCGGCACGGTCTCCTACCCGACCGTGTCCTACAAGATGAGCGCAACGCCCGTGCGCGTCGTCAGTCCCGCCCCGGCGCTCGGCGCGCACGACAGCGAAGTGGAGGCCCTGTGATGCCGCACCCCGCAACTCGAGGCCCCGGCGGCCCACTTGCCGGCGTCCGCGTGCTCGAGATCACCAAGGTCTGGGCCGGGCCGTATGCGGGCAAGATGCTCGCCCACCTCGGCGCCGAGGTGATCAAGGTCGAGTCGATGAGCAACATCGACGAGATGCGCGCCTATGGCGGCGTCGACATCAACGCCGCGCCCTATTTCACCTCGATCAACCAGGAGATCCTCTCGGTTCAGGTCAACATGAAGACCCCAGAGGGCCTCGACCTGGTCAAGCAGATGGTCGCGCAGTCGGACATCGTCATCGACAACATCCGCCCCGGCGCGATGGAGCGATCGACGCTCGGCTACGAGGACCTGCGCAAGATCAAGCCCGACATCATCCAGTGCTCGATCAAGATGTGGGGCAACGAAGGCCCGCTCGGCTATCAGACCGGCTATGCGCCGAGCTTCGCCTCGCTTTCGGGCCTGACCGCGCTCGTCGGCCATGAGGGCGAGACGCCCAAGGGCATGAACATCCGCTACGGCGATTCCAGCTCGGGCGCCTGCGCCGCGCTCGCCTGCATCGCCGCGCTGCACCACCGCGAGGCCACCGGCGAAGGCCAGTATATCGATCTCGCCGCGGTCGAATCGATGACCAGCCTGCTCGGCGACAGCCTGTTCTCCTACAGCGTCACCGGCGAGGTTCCCCAGCCCGACGGCAACTTCCACCCCGAGATGTGCCCGCACGGCGCCTACCCCTGCCAGCTCACCGACTGGATCAGCCTCGCCGTCGGCACCGAGGACGAATGGCGGGCGCTCTGCACCGTGCTCGGCGAGGACAGCCTCGCCAGCGATCCGCGCTTCGCCACCCTGGCCCAGCGGCTCGAGAACCGCCACGCGCTCGACGCGGCGATCGCCGATCTCACGGGACACCAGGACGCCGCCGAATTGGCCGAACAGCTGCGCCATGCGGGCGTTCCGGCGTTCAAGTCGATGAGTTCGATCGACCTGTGCTCGGACGATTTCCTCTGGGGCCGCGAGGCCTATCGCATGGTCAGCGATCACAAGAACGGCACGCGTCCGATCATCGGTCCTTCCTGGCGGATCAGCCCCGAAGGCCCCAAGGTCGAACGCGGCGCGCCGCTGCTCGGCGAGCACAACGATTACGTCTATTGCGAAATCCTGGGCTTGTCGCAGGAGCGATTGGACGATCTGATAGCGCGCAAGGTCGTCGACTGAGGCAGATTCGCCCGGTCGACGCATGCGATCGGGAGAGAACATGGAACTGGCATTCGGCATGCCGCACATGGTGCGGCTCAAGGCGATGGGGCAGAAGGCCTGGGAGGCCGCGGTCACCGGCGCCGATCAGACCAAGCTCGCGAAATGGGCCGAGAAGCTCGGCTACGCGATGATCGCCGTGCCCGAGCACCACATCATCCCGCGCGCCCATGTCGACCTCTCCGGGCCGCACTATTTCCACGCCTATACCGGCATGGCCTATTTTGCCGGCGCGACCGAGACCGTGCGCGTCAACTCGTGCATCGCCATCCTGCCGCTGCAGAACCCGATCGTCACCGCCAAGGCGCTGTCGACGATGGACTGGCTGTCGAGCGGCCGCGTCACCGTGACTTTCGCGGTTGGCTGGCTGCAGGAGGAATTCGACATCCTCGGCGTGCCGTTCAAGGAACGCGGCGCGATGTCCGAGGAATACACGCGCGCGATCATCGAGCTCTGGACCCAGGACAATCCCGAGTTCGAGGGCAAGTACGTCTCGTTCAAGGACGTCGCCTTCGAGCCCAAGCCGATCCAGAAGCCGCATATCCCGATCTGGTTCGGCGGCGATGCCGACGCCGTGCTGGGGCGCGCCGCACGCTATGGCACCGGCTGGTGGCCCTTCCTGACCAAGCCCGAGGACATTCCGGCGAAGATCGACTTCATCAAGTCGCGGCCCGACTATGCCGGCAAGCTGACGGACGTGTTCTACGGCATGTCGACCGGCCGCGTCGGCGAAGGCCATGCGGTGCTCGACGATCCCGACGCCAGGCCCAGCCACGACAAGCAGTGGATCGTCGACCGGCTCGGCGCGCTCGCGGACCTCGGCGTGACGATGAGTTCGGTCACCACACCCGACGTCGACGATCTCCAGGCCTTCTACGACTACACGCAATGGGTGGCCGAGGAGATCATGCCCGCGGTTAGATAGCGAGCGCTCCGCTGACGCGATGCTTTCGAAATATGATGCGAAAGGCTTGACCGGCGAGGGCCCGGTCCGGCTATTCGCGGAAGGGAGAGGAACGGGATAATGGCAATCGGCAATCTCGACGGGCTCGGCTATCGCGACGCCACCGTCGTGCTCACGGGCGGCGCCTCGGGCATGGGCGAGGCCGCGGCGCGGCTGCTCGGCGAGCTCGGCGCGACCGTGCACATCGCCGACGTCGCGGAGCCCAAGGTCGCCTGCGCCAGCTATACCCGCGTCGACCTGTCCGATCCCGAGAACATCCGTGCCGCGACCGCCAAGCTGCGCGCGCTTGGCCCGATCGATTTCCTGTTCCCGATCGCCGGCGTACCGCCGCACGCGGTCGGCGCGCTGACCTGCCTGCAGATCAATTATGCCGGTACGCGCCAGTTCACCGAGGAACTGCTGCTCGCGGTCAAGGACGGCGGCACGGTCTGCCTCGTTACCTCGACCGCCGCGCGCGGCTGGCTGCATCACCTGGCCGAGAACCTAGAGATCGTCGCGCTCGATCCGCGCGATGTCCGTGCCTTCTACGAAGCCAATCCCGACAAGCTGCGCGACGGCTACAGCGCCTCGAAGGAACTGCTGACCGTCTGGATCCACCAGGCGTCGATCGGCCTCGCGCAGGACCGCCACATCCGCCTCAACGCCATCGCCCCTTGCGCCACCGGCACGCCCTTCATGGAGGCGAGCGCGCAGCATCTGGGCCAGGCCTTCATGGACGCCTATCCGCACCCGCTGCTCGGCCGCATGCCCAGCGCCGAGGAACAGGCCTGGTCGCTGCTGCTGCTGTCGAGCCCGCTCAACGCTGCCGTCACCGGCGCGGTGCTGGCGACCGACGAAGGCAATGTCGGCGGCATGATCACCGGCGCGCTGACACCCAGCTACGCCCGCCCGAACTGAACTTTCCCGAACCGGAGCCCACAAACCATGTCTTCAGCCCCTCCGCCGCCATCGTCGCCCCCGGCCCGGCCCGTCCCGAAGCTCGACGCCGAGAACCGCGCGTTCTGGACCGGCGGCGCCGAAGGCAAGCTCAACATCACCCAGTGCGGTGACTGCGGCCAGTTCACCCATCCGCCGCGGATCCTGTGCCGCCACTGCCAGTCCGAGAACGTCGCGCCCGCGGCGGTCGCCGGCACCGGCGTGATCGACACGATGACGGTCAACCACCAGCCCTGGGCGCCGGGTCTCGAAGTGCCCTTCGTCATAGCGCGCGTCGCGCTCGACGGCGTGCCCGGGGTCTACCTGACCACCAACGTGGTCAATTCGCCGGTCGACGAGGTGAGCTTCGGCGACAAGGTCCGCGTCACCTTCGAACAGCAGGGCGACATCTACTACCCCCTCTTCGAGAAGGCGAACTGACATGGCCCGCGAAGCCTATATCACCGGCGTCGGCCAGTCCGAGGTTGGCGTCCGCCTGCCGCGCCATCCGCTGCTGCTGACGGTCGATGCGGTCAACGTGGCGCTCGCCGATGCCGGGCTCACGCTCGACCAGATCGACGGCGTGTTTTCCTTCCCCGGCAAGGCGCAGGGCTATCTCGCCTTCTCGCCCGTGGGCACCGACGACCTGATCGAGGTGCTCGGCATCAAGTCGAAGTGGCAGATGGGCGCGATGGAGCAGCCCGCGCAGCTTTCGGCGATCGCCATGGCCGCCTGGGCGGTCAAGGAAGGCATCTGCCGCCACGTCATCTGCTTCCGCACGGTCTACGAAGCCGGCGGCATGGCGAACCCGGCCGAGTACATGCCGCTCCAGCAGAAGACGACCTCGGGCTCGTCACAGTGGACCTCGCCGTTCTGGGCGACCTCGGCCGCCTGCTGGGTGGCGCAATACGCCGCGCGCCACGTCCACAAGTACGGCATGACGCGCGAGCAGCTCGCCCAGATCGCGATCAACGGCTCGAAGAACGCCCTGCTCAATCCGAACGCGCGCGCGATCACCAAGGAGGAGCTGACACTCGACAAGTACATGTCGGCGCGGATGATCTCGACGCCGCTGTGTCTCTACGACTGCGACCGCTTCAGCGACGCCTCGACCGTGATCATCGTCTCGGCCGGCGACGCGCTCGACGAGGTCAAGGCCACGCCGATCCGCATCGCCGCCAGCTCGGGCTCGGTCGACCGCTATTCGTGGGACCAGGTCGAATGGTCGGCCGCCTACGACGCCGGCCCGGACCTCTGGAAGAACACCGACTACACGGTCAAGGACGTCGACACCGTCCAGTTCTACGACGGCTTCGCCTTCCTGCCGATCACCTGGCTCGAAGGGCTCGGCTTCGTCGAGAAGGGCGAAGGCCACAAGTTCATCGAAGGCGGCACGCGCATCGCCCGCGACGGCGAACTGCCGCTCAACACCGCGGGCGGCCAGCTCGGCGCCGGACGCCTCCACGGCTTCGGCTTCGCGCACGAGGCGGTGACCCAGTTGCGCGGCGCGGCCGGCGAACGGCAGATCCCCGGCGATCCCAAGGTCGCGGTCGCGACCTCGGGCGGCGGACCGATGGCGGCGGCGCTGCTGCTGGCGCGCGATTGAGACGACAACCCCTCCCGCTTGCGGGAGGGGAACCGTCCGCTGGGGAAAATTCCCAAATGCATCCTTGAGTTTCCGTATAGGAAACCGGTAGCACCCGCGCATGTCCAAGCCGACGATCAACGATGTCGCCGCCGCCGCCGGCGTCTCCAAGAAGACGGTCAGCCGCGTCATCAACAATTCGCCGCTGCTCAATCCCGAGACGCGCGCGAAGGTCGAGCGGGTGATCGCCGAGCTCGGCTATGTCCCCAACCCGCAGGCGCGCGCCTTGGCGATGGGGCACAATTTCCTGATCGCGCTGCTCCACGACAATTCGAACCCCGAACTGGTCCTCGCCGCGCACCACGGCGTGTTCGAAGCGATCCGCGACACCGAATATGCGCTGATCCTGCGCCCCGTCGATCGCAGTTCCGCGAGCGTGGAAGACGACCTTCGCCACTTCCTCGAAACCCAAAGGCCCGCGGGCGTGGTCCTGCTGCCCGGCGTGGCCGAGAACAATTCGCTGGCGAACGTCTGCGCCGCGGTCGGCTGCAAATACGTGCGGATCAGCGCCTCGGTGCGCGATGCCAAGGCGATCACCTCGAACGACCGCGAGGCAGCCGCGGCCGCAGTCTCCCACCTGATCGGCCTCGGCCACCAGCGCGTCGGCCTCGTCGCCGGCCCCGACGAGGCGGGCACGGCGCAGCAGCGCGAGCTTGGCTATCTCGATGCCATGGCCGACCACGATCTCGACCGCGGCCCCGCGCTCATCGCCAGCGGCGACCTGAGTTTCGAGGCCGGCATGGCCGCGGGCAACCTGCTGCTCGAAGTCAGCCCGCGCCCCACCGCGATCTTCGCGGTCAACGACGCCATGGCGGCGGGCGTGCTCCACGCTGCCTATTCCTACGGCATCAGCGTGCCCGATCAGCTCTCGATCATCGGCTTCGACGACACGCCGATCTCGGCGCGCGTCTGGCCGCCGCTGACGACGGTGCACGTGCCCATCGCGGTCATGGCCTGCGCCGCCGTGTTCAAGATCATCTATCCCGAGCAGGCCGCGACGCTGCCATCGCACTTCCCGCTCGAATTCGTCGAACGCGCCTCGGTGGCGAAACCCGGCGCCTGATCAGGCGGGCTGTGCCCGGCCCGCGGCGTGCGGGCGCTTCACCCATTCGGGATAGCCGGGCAGGCCGAAGATCAGGAAAGCGCTGATCAGCGTGCCGACGATGCCGATCCACAGATAGGGGTCGTAAGTCCCGTAGCGATCGAAGACATAGCCGCCGAGCAGCGGCCCCAGCCCCGAACCCGCGGCGATCAGGCTGGCCATCGTCCCGAAGATCGCGCCGAAGTTCTTCATCCCGCCATAGGCCGAGGTCAGATAGCCGGCGATCTGCAGCTTGGTCCCCGCGGCATAGCCGTTGATGAACATGGCCGCGAAGATGATCGGCATCGTGCGGTTTGGCACGAGCAGCAGCACGAAGGTCAGCGCCGTCGCCGCCAGTGTCAGACCGCCGACCCAGCGCGCCGGATAGCGATCGAGCAGCCAGCCGGTGACGAGCTTGCCCGCGACACCCGCGAGCCCGGCCATGCCCGCATAGTTGGCGGCCGCGGTGCGCGACACGCCGATCGACTGCAGGATCGGGATCTGGTGAACGACCAGCGCGATCGTCACGACCATGATGACGAAGGTCGAGATCGCGATCCGCCACAGCGCCACGCTGCGCCAGGCCTCGGGGATCGACAGTCCCGGCGCGTCGGCGAGCAGCGCCTTCGACGACGGCGCCTCACCGCTGGCGGCGCGCGCCTTGCGGCTGGCGTCGTAGCCGTCGAACAGCAGGAAGGCGCAGAGCAGGATCGCCAAGCCACCCCAGCCGAGGCCTAGGCAGACCAGCGCCGTGCGCCAGCCGTAGGCGTCGATCAGCCAGTTGGTCAGCGGCGGCGTGATCGCCTGGGCGAACGCACTCCCCGACAAGGTCAGCCCCAGCGCCAGCCCGCGCCCGGAATCGAAGGCGCTCGCGACACCCGCGGTCCAGACCGTGGACTTGGTCGCCAGCGCGGCGACGGCATAGACCGTCCACACCGCGAACCACATCCACACCGAACCGTCGAGCAGGCTCAGCGAGGCCATCGTCGCGGCCAGCAGCACCAGCCCCGGCAGCGCCATGCGCCGCGTGCCCATCCGGTCGATCAGCACGCCGAACACGGGCGAGAACAGGAAGGTCGTGACCGAGGTGATCGACAT
>SECS01000318.1 GCA_004211435.1 Novosphingobium sp.
AGCCGTATCGGGCGGGGATCACCGCGACGATCTTCATGCGGGGTCTCGAAATCCTGTGATCGGCGAGCCTAGGGGCCGGGCCGCGAAATGGAAAGGCGCGGGGGTTACTCGGCCGGCGGTTTGGGCGCCCGCTTCTTGAGCGACGGCCCCAGATCGACCCAGCCCGGCTCGAACGGCTGCACCTCGCTCGCCGCGACCCGCGCCTCCAGCCCCTTCAGGAAGGCGGCCGGTTTGTTGAACGGCAGGTCGCCCAGGTCGGCAAGGTTGTAGCGCCACCACTGCGAGGCCTTCAGACGCTCGATCATCGGTTCGCCGAACCGATACCGGATCAGGCGGGCGGGCACCCCGCCGACCATGGCGTAGGGCGGCACATCCTTGGTCACCACCGCCCCGGCGGCGACGATGGCCCCGTCGCCGATGGTCACGCCGCCCCGGATCAGCACATCCTGGCCGATCCAGACGTCGTTGCCGATCGTCACGCCCTTGGCCTTGGCGCTGAAGTGAGGGTGCTTCATCGACTTGCCGAACGCCTTCTCGGCGAAGGCGGCGGAATAGGGCCGGTAGGCCATCACGCTGGTGGAGATCCAGTCGGTCGGGTGCGAGGCGCCCATGACCGAAACACCGTCGGCGATGCTGCAGTACCGGCCGATGGTGACCGGCCCCGACAGGCCGATGGATCGGCAGTAGGAAAACGCGCCCATCGACAGGAAGCCTCTGGGCGGCATGGTCGAGAAGCGCTCGGTGCGGACCGGCGCGCGCAGCACCACGTCCTCATCCCGCCCGTATGCGCGGGCGACCTTATAGGGGTGCTTCAGGAAGATATTGTTCTTGCGAAAGAACTTTTCGATGTCGACCGTGAACGGCACGGTCAGCGGATAGGCTGGATCGCTCACGCCGCCGACCTTTGCGCCGCGCAGAAAGCCTCGTAGCGCTGGGTCAACGTCTCGGCCGCGCGGGGGTCGAACAACCGGTGCGCCGCCTCCAGCACCACCGCCGGGCTCAGCGCCGGCTTCTTCGCCTCGAGCCGCTCGACGATCTCCAGCGCCATGCCCGACGCGTCGTGCGCGCGCCGGGTCTCTTTGAACCACTGGCTCTTCTGTTCGAGGTTGAGCATGTTCTCGACGTAGTACCGACCGCACGCGCTGGCCAGCGACCTCGCCGCCTCGACCTCGCCGCGCCGGGCGTGGATGTCGGTGCGCAGCAGCATCGAACAACACCCGTTGAAGACCACGCGCCCGAACGGGCTCTGATGGGTGCGCAGATGGGCGATGTAGTCGTCCAGCGCGCTCTCCATCGCGTCGAACCGGCCGAGAGACAGCAGCACCTGCCACAGGGCCATGTACATGGACGCGGTCTGGTGCACGCCGTCGGTGCGCAGCAACCCGGTCGCCGGCGTCCCTTCCATCCGATCGATCTGGCGGCGAAGCGCGCCGACCGCCTCTTCCATCAGGCCGACATCCGCCAGATCGATGGCGGCATAGCCCTGGACCACCGCCGCGATGGCGCGGTCGGCCTCGTCCAGCGGATAGTGGGCGGTGACCTGCCGGGCCGAG
>SECS01000028.1 GCA_004211435.1 Novosphingobium sp.
AACGGCAGCGGCCGGTAAGGTGGCGTTGACGCTTGATGCCAGATGAGGAGGGCATGCTTACCGCACCTTCCCACGACAGAAATCCTTCGTCAGCCGCCCGCATCCTCATCGTCGAAGACGATGTGCTGAACGGTTTCCTCATGGAGGAAGCGCTCCATCTAGCGGGCCACGAAGTGCTCGGCCCCGCGAAGACCGTGCCGCGCGCTCTTGCTCTGCTCGAAAGCGAAACGATCGATGCTGCCATACTCGACCATCAGCTCGAGGATGACACCGCGCTTGCAGTGGCACGCAGGTTGGATGCACTTGGTATCCCGTGGGCCGTGACCACGGGCCATTCGCGTTCTGCCCTGCCATCTCAATACGGGCACGTACAGGTCCTGACCAAGCCCTTCTCGATTGCGCAGCTTCTGGCCCTGACGGCCGATACGCTTGCCGGTGGGCCCAGGGAAGTTGCTACGCGCGTCGCAAGTCACTGACGACGGCCAGGATATGGCGATCATTCGTTTCCGCCAATACAGCTGCCGTCGCGGACCGCAAATCTTCCTCGACAATAGGGGGTTTGGCATGGTTAGCACAAACCGAATTGAGTGGCGCGCCAAGTCAGCGCGGTGGATGTTCGAGCATGAGAGAAATATCCTCGGACGATGTTCACACCAGTATCGAGGGTGTGCTTGGCGACGCTGGAGCCCGTCCACCAGATTTACTGATCGTCTGCAAAAGAGGGGCTTGTGACCTATCCCCATCAGATCGTGCGGCCATCTAAAAGGGTATTTCCGTTTTCTCGTAATCGAACAGCTTGCCACTGTCGGCTGGCTTCAGCTCCTCGATCACGTCCAAAAGTTGAAGCGCCGCGCGCTCGGGATCGAACAGGCGTCCAGGTTGCACATTGCCCCGAAACGGACGGGACAACTCGGTATCGACGGTCCCCGGGTGAAGCGATACGACAATCCCGCGATCGTTCCGGCGGCGCTCCTCGATCGCCAGATTGCGAACAAGCATGTTGAGCGCTGCTTTTGAAGCGCGGTAGCCATGCCAGCCGCCCAGACGATTGTCGCTGATCGAGCCTACCCGGGCCGACAGGACGGCAAAGACGGTCCGCTCGCCCCTCGGTAGGAGCGGCAACACATATTTGGCGACGAGCGCCGGGCCGATCGCGTTCACCGCGAACACTTTGGCGAGCCAGGCCGGATCTAGATCGCGCAGTGCTTTTTCCGGTCCTTGCCCGCCTTCATGCAACAAACCGGTGGCGACAATGACCAAGCTTGGAGGCGATCCTTCACCGATCCGTTGCGCTGCCGCAGCAATGCTGCCTTCGTCGAGCAGATCGACATGGTCTGCTCCAGTCCGCGAACGCGCAAAGCCGCGGACTTCGGCGAACGCGCCTTCGTCTTTCAGCACGGCTTCGAAGGCCCCGCCGATCCCACCCGACGCGCCGAACACGATCGCCGACCTGTCCACGCTCGCCATACAATATTCTCCGAAACCCTATTAGTGCAGGTCTGAACGCTCGGACGGGAGGAAGCGAGCCGGCAAAACGCAACAGAGCCCAACAATGGACGTTTTCATTGCGAGGGGAATGCGTTCGCCTTCCGTCGCTTTCTGGAGGGCAAGCTGGGCGCCGAAAGAGGCGACGTAGCAGTCTCCCGAGCACCTTACAAATCGTTGGGGGCAGCCGATCGTTCAGGCTTTGGTGAGGCTTCTGCTGACCCAACGAGCAGCGGTTTGATTGGCAAGCCTTGACCGGCTGGGCTGCTCTCTAAATGACCTTCGAGCGATGATCTCGTCAGGCCGCCCATAATGCCCTCAGCACGTCCTGGAAGTCCCAGAACGTCCGGATCGGGAAAACGGCCTCAGATAGAAGGTCGGGCCTGCTAAACTCAAATTGGGCAGACGTAGGTTCCCGTCATCGAGATCACGCTCATGCGAAAGTGAAGTCGGCGCTCGAGAATGCCTTGGCGCTCAGCGAACCGCTGTGATCCTCGAGTGCGATGGAGAAGCGAATACCGGCCGAAGTCACGACGTCGATCCGGACATTGCCGTCGGCTTCGTCGCGCGCGAAGACCGTGCCACTGGCGCCGCTCGACGAATAGGAGCGGACCCCGAGCTTTTCCAACACGATGCGGTCGATCCCGTCCTGGAAGTCGGTAATGACGTCCCCCGTTGCTGCTGCATTCACGCCCTTGAAAACGAAGCGATCGGCGCCCAGGCCGCCGGTCATGACGTCAGCGCCGGCGTCGCCAAAGATCGTGTCGTTGTCCGCGCCGCCGTCCAACAGATCGTTCCCTTGGCCACCGATCAGGGTATCGATGCCCGACCCGGCTGAGAGAACGTCGTTGCCATCCTCGCCGTTCAGGACGTCGTTGCCGCTGCCGCCATCGAGGGTGTCATCGCCACCGCCGGATTCCAACGTGTCGTTGCCATTGCCGCCGTGCAGTTCGTCCCGGCCTCCCTCGCTATCGAGAACGTCGTCGCCGTCGCCGCCGTCGAGGTAGTTGTTGCCATCGCCACCGTCTACGGCATCGTTTCCTATGCCGCCATAGACCCTATCGTCGCCAGCCTGACCCTTCAATCGATCGTTTCCTTCCTCCCCATAGATCGTGTCGTTGCCCTCGCCCCCGCTGACAGCCTGGGTGGTGCGCTTACCGTTGGTCGGATCGATTTCGTTCAGATATCCGTCGTCGCCCGGTCCGGCGTAGATGACGTCGTCACCTTCGCCCGCGTCGATATATTCCTTGCCAGCACCGCCATAGATCACATCATTGCCGCGGCCCGAGAGGATGTGATCGCTGCCGTTGCCGCCATCGATGAGGTCGTCACCCCCCTTTGTTTCGAACGTGTCTTCGCCATCCTCGCCATAGAGCCTGTCGATCCCGTCGCCGCTATCGAAGACATCCTTGCCGGCACCGCCATAGGCGACGTTATTGCCGCCCCCCAGTTTGAAGAAATCCGCCAGGGGCGTGCCGCGGAAAAGATCCGCGAGCGCAGTTCCATAGAAGTTGGCCATCGTTCACCTTGATCAGGACACGGCGAGGGCACCGTGGGGGTCTCCCTCGATGTCCTTCTCGCCGGAAGTTAAGTCTCGCCGGGCGGCCCCCCGCTGTCACCTTGGCCAAAAGGATGACATCGCGCGTCGGAACGACGCTCCTCTGCGATCAGTCACGTACAATCGCGTCTCGACCGCTGACGGGCTGACCCTGCCTGCTACAAACTCGTCAGGCCGAGCGCCGGATTCGCCGGACCTGGCTGACCTAGGGTGCACTCCCTTCGGATGGGAAAAAGCGCCGAGCAAAAACCGCGTACTCTCCCGATGATCCCGCGCATCCCTCCGAAAGAGAGGCGTCAAGGCCTTGGGTTTCAGGCATCCTCCTTTTTTCCGGGAAAGAAGGGACTCCGCGAGAGTCCGGCCAAGGTGCGGGAGGCTATGGCATGACCCTGTTCTACAACCTGCTGGGAGGGCAGGCCGTGGGCGGCTCGACGCTCCAGGATCGCTACTATGGCTTCACGTCGGACGCGAATTTTGACCACGCCCTTGCCGATGCAACCATCGCGAACTTTGTGTGGGTGTCTGGCATAAAGTCTTCGGCGCTTGCCTACTTCACCTTCTCCGCTCCCAGCATCCAGATATCATCGGACTTCTTCGACGGCCTCGAGAATACCGACATCGTCTACGGCTCGAACGGCCGCGACGCGGTGCTCTACAACAATGGCGTGGTCAGTGGCGGCGTCGGCAGCTTCGCGTCGATCGAGCAATTCTACTTAGGCTCGGGCGACGACTTTATCGACCTCTCGCTCCACGGTGCGAACGGCATCGACTACGCACGAAACACCCTGATTCGCGGAGACAATGGCAACGACACGATCATCGGCGGCGCCGGGCAGGACACGATCTACGGCGACGATGGCGACGACCTAATCTTCGGATATCGTGGAGGCGACGTGATCTACGGCGGAGGCGGCGCCGATACGATCTATGGCGATGACCTCGGTTTCAACGGGATCGCCGGCGACGACTCGATCTACGGCCAGGCCGGCGACGACATTCTTTACGGTGGCGCCCGGACCGACCGGCTCGAAGGCGGTGATGGCAACGACATCCTCTACGGCGGTCTGGGTGGCGACAACCTGCTGGGTGGCGCGGGGGCGGATGTGCTCTACGGCGACGACCCCGGAACCTCGGGGAACGACCAGCTCCAGGGCGAGGCGGGCAACGACCAGATTTTCGGCGGGGGAGGCAACGACGAACTTCGCGGCGGGAGCGGTGACGATCAACTCGACGGGGGAGACGGTACCGACTTCCTGGCAGGCGACAGCGGCAACGACACCTTGCTCGCCGGCGGGGGAAACGACACGATCGATGGCGGCGCGGATGTGGATGTCGCCACGTTCTCCGGCCTCACCGGCGATTACAGCTTCGCGCTCAACCCCGACGGCAGCGTGACGGTCGTCGACATGCGGGCCGGGGCGCCCGACGGCAGTGACACGCTGCGCAACATCGAATTCTTCCAGTTCGCCGATCGCCTCGTTCCATTCGGCCAACTCAATCAGCCTCCGGTCATTTCCTCTGACGGAGGCGGCGTGGCCGCGGTGATCGCCGTGCCGGAGAACTCCACGTCCGTGACGACCGTGTTCGCTGTCGACCCCGACAATGGGGGCGCTGTCGTTTATTCGATCGCCGGCGGCGCCGACGCGACACTATTCCAACTCGACCCGCAGACAGGCGTCCTCACATTCGTTACGGCACCGAATTATGAAAGCCCGGCGGACGTCGGAGCCGACAATCTATACGACGTGATCGTTCGAGCTACCGACAACAATGGCGGCTTCGACGAACAGGCTCTCGCGGTCACGGTGACCGATCTGGTCGATGGTTTTGCCCCCAGCATCACCTCGAATGGGGGCGGGCCGACCGCTGCCATCACCATCGACGAAAACAGCCAGGCCGTGACGGTGGTGACCGCAGACGACCCCGATGGGCCCACGCTGGCCTATTCCATTTCCGGCGGGGTCGATGGAGCACGTTTCTCGATCGACCCGCTCACCGGCGCCCTGGCTTTCCAGTCCGCACCGGACTTCGAGACGCCCGCTGATGCCGATCACGACAACGTCTACCTTGTGACGGTTCGCGTGAGTGACGGAGACAATTTCGATCAGCAAACCTTGTCGGTCGCAATTGGCAATCTCAACGATAATCTTCCGGTCATAACGTCCAACGGAGGCGGCGCTACGGCTTCTCTCGCCATGACCGAGAACCAGAGCGCGGTCACCACGGTTGTCGCGCTCGATGCCGATGGGCCGGTGACTTTCGGGATCGTGGGCGGCATGGATGCCGCGCTTTTCCGGATCGATCCGCAGACGGGTATCCTGACCTTTGCCAGCCCCCCCGATTTCGAAGCGCCCTTGGACGTTGACGCCGACAACGTCTACCTCGTCACCGTCCAGGCGAGCGACGGCACGAACGTCGATGAGCAGCAGCTTGCCATCGCGATTGCAAACGCGAACGACAGCGCGCCGGTGATCACGTCGGGAGCCGGGGGCGCCAAGGCGATCGCCGCCGTTGCCGAGAACCAGGTGGCCGTGATGACGGTTCTTGCCGGGGATGCGGACGGGACCACGCCCATACTGACAATCTCAGGCGGCCCGGACGCGGTCCTTTTCGCGATCGACGCGCAGACGGGCGCCCTCACGTTCAAGGCCGCGCCCGATTTCGAGACCCCACTCGATGCTGATCGCGACAATGTCTACGAGGTAACAGTCCGCGCGAGCGACGGGGTGAATTTCGACGAACAGGCGATCGCGGTCACGATCGGCGATGTCTTCGAGGGCGGCAGGACAATTACGGGTTCGTCGGGAAACAACACGATTTCGCCGACCGCAAGCAATCTGGCTTTCATGACCACTGCGCTCAACGATACGATTTTTGCCCTCGCTGGAAACGATGTCATCGACGGCGGCGGCGGAGCCGACCGCATGGAGGGTGGCACGGGAAACGACACCTACTTCGTCGACCTCTATTCCGACGACGGCAACGCGGTGAACGACGACCTCGTCGTCGAGCTCGCGGGCGAAGGAACGGATATCGTCAACGCCATGGTCAGCTATAGACTTCCGGCGAATGTCGAGAACCTTACACTGGCAGGCCTCGCCGCACTGACGGGAACGGGGAACGACCTGGCCAACGCGATGATCGGTAACGATGCCGCCAATGTCCTTGCCGGACTCGCGGGCAACGACTGGCTCGATGGCGGTACCGGAGCAGATGCGCTCGAGGGCGGTGCCGACGACGATACCTACATCGTGGATACCTTCAGCGACGATGGCAACGCGGCCAACGATGATCGGGTGACAGAAGCGGCGGGGGGCGGGACCGATACGGTGAACGCCTCGGTGAGCTACATACTGGCGAACGAGGTCGAACGCCTGACCCTGACAGGCACCGTCACAATCGACGGCACCGGCAACGCTCTGGCCAATATCCTGACGGGCAACGCTGCGGCGAACGTGCTCGCGGGTCTCGAGGGCGACGACACGATCAACGGCAATGCCGGCGCGGATCTGCTCAATGGCGGCAATGGCAACGACACGTTGAACGGTGGCGCCGACAACGACACGCTGCTTGGCGAAGCGGGAACCGACAATCTCCTGGGCGGCGCCGGTGACGACCTGCTCGACGGCGGGGCCGGCACCGACGCGTTGAATGGTCAGGCCGGGGCCGACATCCTCGTCGGCGGACAGGGCAAAGACACGCTGACGGGCGGCACCGAAGCGGACATCTTTCGGTTCAATCCGGGGGATACCACGCTTCTGGCGACGAGCTACGACACTGTCATGGACTTCGTTACCGGCCTCGACAGGATTGACCTTTCATCCGTGACGAGCGCTCTGAGCCCTGCCGCCTACGCAGAGGGCAAGATCACCACCAATGTCTTCGCCGACGCCATCAGCAGCGCGCGAGCGCTGTTTGCGCCAGGCGTGGCAGTCGCCTTCGTCGCCGGTGCGACCGATGGCTGGCTGTTTTGGGACGCCAATCAGGATGGCACGATCGATCAGTCGGTCCTGATGAAATCGCTGAACTCGCTCACATCCTTCCACTCCGGCGACGTGATCTGATCTTATCGCCAGAGGCGGATAGGCGTCAGCTACTACAAATAGCGGTCCCTCTCGTTGCGCGGGCGTATGACCCGCGCGGGATTCCCGTAGCTGACGGTGTGATCGGAGATGTCGCGCCCGACGAATGAGTTGCCGCCGATCACCGAATGGTCTCCGATGGTCACGCCGTGCGTGATCACGGCGCCAAGGCCAATGTGCGTGCATGCCCCGATCGTCACATTGCCTCCCGTCACGACCCCTGGCCCGATCGAGGCGAAGTCGGAGACGAGGCCATCATGGTCGAGAATCGAGCCGGTGTTGACGATCACGTGTGCCCCTATCTCGACATGGCAACTCAGGATCGCGCCCGCCGCCACGACTGTGCCCGCGCCGATGCGCACGGTACCGGACATGATTGCCCTCTCGTGGACCGCACAGGCCCAGGCAAAGCCCGGCGTCAATTTTTCTATGCGAGCAGCCACCTGTCGACGCGAATGGTTGTCGCCGATCGCGACGATGCCCTGGAGCCCTGGAAGGCTCTGGCGCAGTGCGGGTAACTCCGAAACCGCTCCGAGCACTGTCAGATCCCCTATCGTGGTTCCAGGCTCGATGCCGTCGTCGAGAATTCCCACGACATGCTGCGCGGCCGTTCCGAGGCATTCGCGGACCACGATGGCGTGGCGTCCGCCACCGATTATGACGATCGCCATACGCGCCTAGACCGAACGAAACAGGCCGACCGTGCGAAGGCCCTGCCGCAGGAAATCAAGATTGAGATATCGGCCGATTTCGCGCAGGCGGATGTTGCGACCCGTGTTTTTGAGCGCAAGCACCGAGAACAGTCGGATCATGCGCCGCTTGCCGGCCAGGTCGGTCTCGAACCGCGCGTTCACGTTCAGCGTGTCGATTCCGAAGTCCTGATCGAACACGAAGGCGAGAGATGACGAATGAAGTTCGATTCTGTCGGCAGGCGGACGTTCGAGACGCTCCAGACCGCGCACCCAATCGAATGCGACGGCCTCGCCCAGATCGGTGAGCAGAAAGGACACCGGCTTGAGTAGCCCGAGCATGTGCAGCAGGCGGACCAGCAGGACGTTGCTCCGTGCGTTGACCCGCTCGACCATCCCCGACGCCCGCGAGATGAGCTCGGGAACCAGCACCGAAGGCCCCGCCTGCTCGGGATCGCGGGCCAGCGCCTCTGCGTAAGCCCTGTTCCAGAATTCCCGCGCCGGGCCGTTCGACTTGGGCGTCACCCCGTCCCATTCCTCGTTGGGCGCGAGCAGGATGGGCAAGGCGGTACACGCGTGCGCGATGAAGTCCACCGCCGTTTCGGGCATGTTGATCTGCGCGTTCATGTAGTTGTTTTCGGTGTGGCAGAAGTAGACGAAGCTCGCGAAGGGCACGACGAATTTCGCCCCGAACGTGTCGCACTGCAGTTTGATGCGTTCGAGCTTGTTTGCCGCGAGCGCAAGTCGCGCTGCGGGGTTGGCGCGCCGATCCTGCCAGTTGGCATAGGAGAACTGTGTAAAGAGGATGTCGCAGCCGCGAACGTGACGCGCGATCGCATTTGCGCGTTCGGGGCGCTCGAGGATGCAGTCGTTGGTGTTGAGCAGGGTGAATTCGGGCGTCTCGACGAAGGCCCAGGAGTCATAGAACGGTATCGTCCCGATCGTCAGGCGTATGCCGTCGCCCAGTACCACGCATTCGCCGTCGGAGAGTTCACGCACACGAAAACCCAGTTTGCGGCAGAATGCTGCCACGCGGCCATCCGTGGTTCGCTGATAGAGCACCTCGATCGTCGCACGTCGCGCTTCGGGAATGCTACGCAGGAACGCGACGGAAAAATGATCGGGATGCTCGTGGCTGTACCAAATATGGGTGATCGTGCACAGGGCCGGATGATCGGTCTCGACGATCAGCCTCCAACCATTGTCGAAAGCAGCGCCCGATATCCAAGGATCGCAGGCGAGTACGGTGTTACCGCGGGATATCAGGTAACACGCGTGGTTGATGAAGCGGATCATGTCGAGGCCCGATTACGGTTTGCGAGGGGGCGAGGAGGCCGGGCTGCCAGGATCTCGGCGTAGATCGACACGATGCGGGACGCGTGCCGTTCGATGCCGAAACGGGTCCGGGCGTCTTCGGCGGCCGCCTTCGTCATGGCCGCGGTTAGCGCCGGATTGTTGAGGATATGGTGGCAAGCTTGGGCGAGCTCCGACGCACTCTCTGGCGGTACGAGCAGGCCGAGCGCGCCGCCGCGCAGGGCCTCTGGATTACCGCCAGATGCCGTCGCGACCACCGGCGTGCCGACGAGCATGGCTTCGACGAGCGTGCGGCCGAAGGGTTCGCCTATGGCTGGCACCATGAGGAGATCGCAACCCGCGAGCCAGAAGGGGCCATTGTCCCGGAAGCCCATGAACTTGACGACATGGGCGACGCCACGGCGATGGGCATGGGCGATCAAGGCCCGGCCGGTCCTAGCGTCGTAGTCTTCTCCGAACATGAGCGCGGCGATCGGCTGTGCCGGGTGTCGGCGAACGAGCTCGACGACCGCGTCGATAAAGAGCGAGGGGCGCTTGCGCTCGACGAAGGCACCCATGTAGCCGAGCAGCCAAGTGTCCTCGTGACTGCCCAACTCGCGAAGGATGGCCGCACGTGCGGCCTTGCGATCCTCCACTACGGCCGTATCGAAAGGCGAGTGGACCACCTCGCTGCGCGAGCGGGCCGACCAGACGCCGGGATCTGGCAAAGCGAAATGCGAAACGGCGACGACTCGCGAAGCCAGGAGTGGCGCGATGAAACGCAAGCCAGACGCGCCTGGATCGCCACGGTGATGCCACAGCAGTCCCGCGCCCGCGAGGCGTGCGGCCATGGCCCAGTTCGCATGCGTTCGACCATCGTTTGTATGCACGATGTCGACGCCAAGACGGCGTAGATGCCGTACCTGCTCCGGCAGATCGAAAAGGGTTCGCATGTACCGCAAAGGGCCAACGGGCCGCGCGTAGCCCAGTTCCGCCGAAGCGGGGCTAGCCTGAACCTCTACCCCTGCGTCCCGGAAGAAGGTCGCGATCGCACCATTTGCCTTTTGCGGCAGGACAATCGGCTTCACCCGTTGACCATCGAGCGCCTTTATGAGGCCAAGCGCGGAGAAATGGCTGCCGCCGACGACGTCGCCCGTGAAGGGAAAGCACACTGTTATCGGCGAGGCAGGCGTCATGTCGCGCTTCCACTCGACGGGCGCAGGCTTGCCTTTTCCGCGGCGATGCGTGCGCCGATATCATATCGGACGGGCGCGATGACGAGCGTGGCCGACGAGAGATGGCGCAGCAGCATGAAGCTCAGCCACTCGAGACCGATCCAGTTCCAGCGGCGGTACATGCGCGGCGATCGCAGCCCCGTGAGGTGCCGGGCTTTCGTGAAGAAGAGGTCTTTGGTGAAATGGTAGGAGAGCGCGAGACCGCGGCCGCGGCATAACCGCGCTATCTCGTTGAAGGTGCGATAGGCGGTCCAGCATTGAATGTAGGCGGCGGTCTTGCGCGCGTGATCGCGCACGTCGCCATGACCGAGCACGAGCCGGTCGCGGGCGTATCGGCCGATGCCGAGGCGGCTTAGCAAGGTGATCCAGCTCACCCGGTGATCGAAGTTCCCGAACCAGTGGGCGAAGGGTATCCGGCAGTGCGCTTCTTGTATGCAGTGCGCCATTGGGAACAGATGCACCGAAATGCCGCCCGTTCGCACGCAGGTTGCGATGTTCGCAAGTAGCCCTTCGAGATCCGTCACATGTTCGAGGACCTGGTTGGAGACCGCGGCGTCGAAGTATCCTTCTGGATAGTCCCATGCCGCCCGTTCGGAGAACAGACGGATGCGACGTGACCAGTCGATCGCGGGGTGACGCAAGGACAGCGCGCGCACCGTGGCATCGATGAGTTCGTCCCGCCGAAAACCCTGCTCTCCGACGTCGAAGCCATGCACCTCGATCGCCGGGCAGGCGGGGTCGGCCGCTGCCAGCGCGGTGAGGTTCACGATGAGCGAGCCATCGCCACAGCCGATATCGAGAATTCGAAGAGGCCGCCCGAGACTTCCTCCCGGTGTCAGCCGGCCCTCGGCCATGAGGGTCGAAAGGACGTTGTAGATATGGAGATGGGTCGACGGGACCGGGACAGCTACTGCGGCACCGTCCACGTCGACCACCGTTCCGGACGGAGCTTCATCCTGCGGATGGGCGAGCCGCGAAGCAACCGTGCCATCTCGCCCCGCTGCCGGAGCGCTCACCGGCCGATCCCCGTATATCGGAAGCCGGCCGCTTCGGCTTCCACCCGCGTATAGACGTTGCGAAGATCCACCATCACGGGATGGGAGAGCATCTCGCGTGCGCGGGTAAGATTGAGCGCGCGGAATGAGTCCCATTCGGTGACCAGAACCACGGCATCCGCGCCTTCCATCGCATCATAGGGACTGAGGCAATAGGTGACGTTGTCCAGGACGAGGCGAGCCTGATCCATTCCTTCAGGATCGTAGGCGCGGATCGTGGCCCCGGCGTCCTGTAGCGCGCGAACGATGTCGATCGCCGGACTGTCGCGCATGTCGTCGGTATTCGGCTTGAAGGTGAGGCCGAGCAGCGCGATGGTGCTGCCGCGCACGTCCTCGCCGTAGGCTGTGATGATCTTGCGTCCCATCGCGCGCTTTCGCGTCGCGTTGACCGAAACCACGGCCTCGACGAGCCGCTGCGGCGTATTATAGTCCTGGCTGGTCTTCAAAAGCGCCAGCGTGTCCTTGGGAAAGCACGAGCCGCCATAGCCTGGTCCTGCATGGAGAAACTTGGGGCCGATGCGCTTGTCGAGGCCCATGCCGCGCGCGACTTCCTGCACGTCGGCTCCCACCGCCTCGCACAGATCGGCGATCTCGTTGATGAAGGTTATCTTCGTCGCGAGAAACGCGTTTGCGGCATATTTGGTGAGCTCGGCCGCGCGGCGCGACATCGTCACGATCGGAGCCTTGTTGAGGCTGATGGGCCGGTAGACCGCCTGCATCGTGTCGCACGAACGCTTGTCTTCGCAGCCCAGGATGATGCGATCGGGGCGCTTGAAATCGGCTATTGCCGAACCTTCGCGCAGGAATTCGGGGTTCGACACGACGGCAAAGTCTGCCGTTGGATTGGTCTCCCGGACGATCCGCGCGACTTGGTCGCCGGTCCCTACCGGCACCGTCGACTTGTTGACGATCACGGTATAGCCGGTGATCGCCTCGGCCACCTCGCGCGCCGCATGAAAGACATAGCTGAGATCTGCGTGACCGTCCCCGCGCCGCGAGGGCGTGCCCACGGCGATAAAGACGACGTTCGCGCGCGCTACGCCGTTTTGGATATCGGTCGAGAACCGCAGCCGCCCCGCGACCACGTTCTTGTGCACCAGCTTCTCGAGTTCGGGTTCGAAGATCGGCATCACCCCTTCGCAAAGCCGCTCGATCTTCTCGAGATCCGTATCGATGCAGACGACTTCGTGACCGAAATCTGCGAGGCACGCTCCCGAGACGAGGCCGACATAGCCCGCGCCGATCATCGTGACATTCATGGAATTGACCCTCCTGTTGATGGCTGCGCTCGTGCGCCGAGCGTTTCGCGTGTCATGTGACCGCCTTGCCGGCCGCCCGGCTGTCGTGGGCCGCGGCCAGAAAATCCTCGAGGTTGCTCCAGCCGTTTCCATCCTGGTCGGCCCAGCTGTCGGGCGTGTCAGGATCGGTCCCGTTGGCCGTTTCCCAACGGTCGCTCATGCCATCGTGATCGCGATCCGCATAAGCGACACCCGGCGCGAGTGACGGCATTGCGCCGGGCACGCGCACGATCGCGCCCGTACGCGTGGTCACTTCCTTTACGATCCGAACGTCGAAGCTGTCGCGCGGGAGGGCGCCCGCGCTCGCCAGAACCAGTCGATAGGCGTCGCGCGCGCGCGCGATCGGTGTCGATGGCGGACAGAGCGGCGAACTGCTGACGATCGCTGGCAGGCTCGGGGCCGATTGCCGGAAGCGCCCGTCGAACAGATTGTCGGAAAGCCATAGCGACGCCGTGCCCGTCGATCCGATTTCCTGGCGATCGATGCCAATCGCCGATCGTGACGTGCTCGGGCCGGCCCGAAACACGTTCCCGGCGACGTTGGCGGTCGTCCCGCCGTAGCTTTCCCAGATTTCGAGGAACTGGTCGCCGGCATCGTAGAACACGTTGTTGTAGATCTCGACGCAGGAGCCGGGAGCGAAATTGATATCGGGATTTCGATCGCCGTGATGGGCGCACAGGTTTCCGATGAAGCTGAAGCGTTGTGGACCGGTCGGGTCGCTCCCGAGCAGGGCACATTTGTCGTGCCGCGGGATGCCCTCGGCAAAAACGGACCAGCTGATCGTGACGAGGTCGTTCTGGCGGTGGCCGTTGATATTCTCGTCGAGCGCCCAACTGCCGCTGACGTGATCGAGGATGACGTTGCGGCTGTTCTCGATGGTGATAGCATCGTTCGCGCCGCGCACGTCGCCCGGCCTGTCGGGGCGCGAGCGTATGTCGCGCACGATGACATCGTGCGTGTTCTTGATCAGCAGCGGCGTGAAGCCTTCCGGACCGCCGGAATGGGCGAGGGTGATACCCTCGCCCGGAGCCGTCTCGCCCGCGATCGTGAGGAAAGGATGCTTGATGACCGGGGGCGCGGCCGTGAAGCGGATTACGCCGCTGACCCGGAACACGCAGACACGCGGTCCCTCGGCCGATACGCAGGCCCGGAACGAACCCGCCCCGTCATCGGCGAGCGTCGTGATTTCGATGATCTCGCCGCCGCGTCCTCCCAGCGATCTGGCGCCGTATCCGGTCGCCCCGGGAAAGGCGAGTTTGCCTGTCGGTGGCAGCACGGCGTCGGCATTGGCCGCCGCCGCGGTCGAGGGCTGCGACATAGGCGCGGCAGGCGCCGAGGCGCCGCGGTCGCAGCCCAGTACGCCCGATCCTGCTGCGGCGGCGAGCAGGATCATGCGAGCGCGACGGGACGCCGAGTTGCCGACGTGGCGACCTGACCCGCGACTGAGCATCGATCCCTCCTTTGTGTCGAGGCACTTCACCTTAGAACTTGAAGCGCAGCTCGAGCCCGGTCCGGAACCGGCCGAATGCTTCGAGCGAACTGGAAAAGGCGCCGCCGACGGTGCGCTTGACGTACTGGCCCGTGAGAGCGATCGAGGCATGGCGGTTCAACAGATATTCGATCTCGCCATCGGCCGCCCAAGTCGTCTTGGTCTGGCCTGCCAATCCACGGAACCGTGTCTTGCGCCAGCCCATGCCCGCACTCATCAGGAGGTTGTGACGGGCCTCCTGCTGAACGCCGAGGCGCACGCGGGTGTCTATGCGGCCCGTGGCGCCCAGCCGGACGGTTGCCACGTCGCCCCTGAAGGCGTCGAGCGTGAAGGCAGTGCGCTCGCGCGGCCGATAGACGACCGCGCCGCGCAACTCCCATCCGGTGTAAGCGGCAAGAGATTGGTCGCGCGGCGAGAAATGCAGGATACCCGCGGCGATCTCGCCGTGCAGTCTTGCGCGCGGGTCGAAGTCGACGCCCAAGAGGAACGCCTTGCTCGTCCCGTCGCGGTTCACGCCGCCACGATCGGTCGCGAGGCGGAAATTTCTACGGTTCCAATAGGCCTGTGCGAACAGGTTGATCCGGCCGCTCAGGCGATATTTCGCGCGAAGCGAAGCCTGATAGCTGGCGAAGTCGCGCTCGTCGTCGAAGGAGGAGAGGAAGTCGTAGCGTTCGGCCGTGACCTTTGCGAGCAGGCCCGTCCGGCTGCCGTCCATCCCGGCGAAGGCTTCTGCCAGAGCAATATTGAAGAGGCGCGGGCCCGCGCCGAGCAGTCTGCGGGCCTCGGGATCGTTGCGGCTTTCGAAGGTTCGTTCGAAGCCGATCCGTCCGCCCAGGGTCAAAGGGGCGCCGGTCCAGGCCAGACGCGAGGTGACGGCGTAGCCCTCGTGGTTCTCGCTCGAGTTGCGGGCATAGCGGAAGGCGCTCGCCTGGGCCTCCGTGACCCAGGCGATCCGATCACTCTCCAGCGCCGCACGTAGGGCCGGGCGAACGGTGACGAGCAGATCTTCAGTGCGATCGTTCTGGCGCGCGAAGATGTTGTTGTCATATTCGACGCGAACATTCGTGGTGATCGACACGGAGAGCGGTCCCAGGCGGTGGTCGGGCGCTTCGTAACCGTCGCGTGGAAGATCGAGCACCGGCCGGGGAGGCGCTTCGTCCTGCGCCATGGCAAGATCGGGCTTTGCCATCAGCAGGCCCGTGCCCAGCGCGAAGGCAAGTGCGCGAGCGCTACGACGCCCGCCAGGATCCGGCCGGGACATGACCTAGAACCAGCTTTCGCGAACGTTGATCGTGTCGCCGGGAAGTATTTGGCGGTCATGCGTCACGGTGCCCGTGACGGCTCGACCGCCGATCGATCGCGTCACGAGGACCTTGTTCTCGCTGGCCCGGAACGTGAAGCCGCCTGCGGCGGCGATCGCGGTCAACACGGTCATTCCCGGTCGAAAGACGTATTCGCCGGGCTTTTTCACTTCGCCCACGACGTAGAAGGGCCGCCCTTTGAAAAGTTGCACACTGACCGAAGGCTTGAGCAGGATCTGCTTGTCGCTGAGGATACCGGCTATGCCCTGTTGGAGCTGCGATGCGCTCGTCCCCTGAGCCTTGACGCCTTCCACGAGCGGGATGGTGATCATCCCATCGTCGCCGACCGTGTAGGTCGCCGAAAGGTTCGGCAGGCCCGCGATCGTGACGCGGATTTCGTCCCCGACATCGAGCAGGTATTCGCGCGTCGTCTGCTCGGGAAGCGGTTCATAGCTGCGCGCCAGGATCGGCGTGCATTGGACGGCCGCCAGGGCCGCCAGGGCCGGCATGATCGCCCGGATGAACAGGGGCGGCACCGCCTTTGCGGTATCGAAGGACTTGAAGGTCGGCTGCATGTTCGCTCCCCCACGGGCTGTGATCCGAGCTGTGATCCTACTCCCATCCCGGTCATGTCCGGGGCGCGATTCCGGCTGGGTCCTCTGGTCCATGGGAGTACTCCGTCGGGAGGAGCACGGGCGCGTGGGCGCGCAAGGCGATGCCGACTGCCAGCAGGACCGGCACGATCCAGAGCCGGTGGTACATGTGGGGGCTCGCCATGGTGTTGATGAGGAAGACGGTGAGGACGGACAGGCAGAGCGCCGACTCCAGTCGATGCCACCGCAGGATCGAAAGCGGCACGAGGAGAAGTATGAAAAGGAGGCCGACCCATGCGAGCATGGCGACGAAACCGCCCTCGGCCCACAACAGGAGATAGGTGTTGTGGACCGGCTGGCTCTGCGCGTTGAATTCGCGGTACTGATCGGCTCCGAGGCCCAGGATCGTCGTGTCCTCGACCTTGAGCCAGGCTTCCTGGATAAGATCTGCCCTGGCGCCATAAGTGCCCGCGTTGTCGAGCGATCCGCTTTGTAGAGCGGGAGCGACGCGCTTCTCGAAAATGTCGGGAGGGCGGTAGCCCGAAGCGGCCAAAGCGACGACCATCGCGCCGAAAAGGATCACGACGCGCACCGAAGGCAGGCTCCTGCCGATGATCATGCTGAGGACGATCGCGAGGCTTGCGGCACCGAAGGCCGTGAAGGAGGCGCAGAGCAGGATGCCCCAGACCATGACAGCCGCCGCGGCGAGACCGAGCGCTGCGCCGAGCAGGTGCGTACGCACCGCGTAGATAACAAAAGGCAGGGTCATTGCGATGATGGCGCCATTCCAGTTGGCATCGCCCACGAAGCTGCCGAGGCGCCGGCCGCCCGTCAGGAAATCCGGTCCGAACCAAGCGTTTGCGACTTCGTGGCTACCCATTAGGTGGTAAGCGGCTATCCCCGTGGCCTCGACGACGGTGACGCCCGCGATGAGACAGAGGATGAGCCTGCGCAGTTCGAGCTGCGAGAGGCCAAGAAAGAGCATCGGCAGACACAGGAAGGTGAACAGGTACTGGGCCGCTACGATGGCCCAACGAAAGACGTCGCCATTCGCCAGCGAGCTCACGAGGAGCGCGGCGAGCATCGCCGTTAGACAGATGAGCCAGATGGGCGTCAGAACGGCGAAGAAGTTCCATTGCAGCCGACCCGCGGAGCCCAGGCGCACGAGCGCGACGCTGAAGAGGACATCGCTGAAGGTCAGGTTGATCGCGCCAACGCGCCACAGATGGAAGCAGGACAGGAACACGCCCAGCGCGAGCAGGCTCGCCGAGATTCTGGCGCCGCTTCGTATACTCGGATCCTCGACCTCATCCCCACTCGGGCGGCGTTGCGCGAACACCGAACTGTTCATACCCGGGCGTCCTCCGCCGCTAGCCAATGATCGAGGTTCCGTGCCAGCAACGTGGCGGTGCCCTCGATCTCAGGCCTGTAGTAGTCGCGTAGTCGCTGGCGCAGCGCTGGGGACATCGGCGGATAGTCGATCGGGCGAGCGATCGCACCACGCGCCGCTGCAAAAAACGGCTTTCCGCGGAGCGGCGCGACGATCCGCTTGGCGGGCGCCAGCATGCGCCGCAAGGTCAAGGGCAGATAGGCGGCGGCGCCGTCGTTGATCGCCGCCACGGAAACCGCGGTCGCTTCTGGCGGATCCACTCCGAGATGACGACAGCAATTCGCGATGGTCTGAGCCGGCGTCGCGCGCACGTCGTCGAGAGTGAAGATCAGAAAGCGATCGCGCTCGAACAAATCGAACCATCGGCGCAGGTGCGTGTGATAGCGGCCGTTCTCGAGGAAGCGGCGAAAGGTCGATGTGGCCGGATCGAGATAGTCCTCGGGCCGCCCGTCTATGGCGCCCCGGCGCAGCAGCATGCAGTAGTCGGAATAGGCCCGCTCGACCGGATCGCGGAGCTGGACGATGAGGGGAATTCTGGGAAGGACTCGCGCGATGCGCCAAGCCGCTTTCGGATCGGCAAGATAGTCCGCCGTCTTCTCGCCGCGCAACTGCCCCGCGCTCGCAGCGGCGAAGAAGCGCGCATACCATTCGGGCCCGCGATGAAACTCGCGGCTGAAATAGTGGGGCTCGGGGCCAGGCAGGAATATGCGCTCATGTCGTTGCAGTTGCCAGGTGACCCAGGTCGTGGCGGCCTTGATCGCGCCGATGATGAGGAATTGGGGAAGACCCGGCTGCTCGGTCATGAGGAACGACCGACTGCAACGAATGCCTTTTCCGCTTCAAGCGCAGCGGTCGCAATCGCCTCGGCGATTGCGGTCATCTCAGGTTCGTCGAAGGTCTGGTCGACCGGGAACATGAGGCTCGTCTCGCCCAGGTGCACCGCATTGGGGAGGCGCTCGAAGTGTTCATGGGCGAAGGCTTTTTCGCGGTAGATCTCGGGGCAGGATCCGCTGCCGCACGCAATGCCGCGCGCACCGATCTGGCGGGCGATCGGGTCGCGCCACGCGTCGGCAAAGGCATAGAACTTGTAGTAGGCGTGGCCGATATGCGCCGGTGGCTGGGCGAGGCGGATCGACGCCACGCCGCGCAGGTTATCCGATAGGATCGCTGCGTTTCGCCGTCTTGCTTCGAGCCAGCGCGGCAACTTTGCCAGTTGCGCGAGGCCGATCGCCGCCTGCATCTCCGTGACACGGAAATTGCTGCCAAAGCTGTCGTGAAGCCAACGGAATGCGACGCCTTGCGAGGCGTGGAGGGTGATCTTGCGGCGATCCTTGCCATGATCCTTGTAGGACCAGGCCCGCTCGAAGACATCGGAATCGTCACGCACGACAAGCATCCCGCCTTCGCCGCCTGTCGACATGATCTTGTCCGTGCAGAAGGAAAAGGCCGCGACATCGCCAAACGACCCCACAACCCGTCCATCGAACGTCGCGCCATGCGCCTGGGCGCAATCCTCGATCAGCTTGAGCCCGTGTCGGCGACATAGCGCGACCAGTTCGTCCATCGCGCAAGGCCATCCTGCGAGATGGACGCACAAGATGGCG
This sequence comes from Novosphingobium sp., assembly GCA_004211435.1. GTDB lineage: Bacteria > Pseudomonadota > Alphaproteobacteria > Sphingomonadales > Sphingomonadaceae > Novosphingobium > Novosphingobium anseongense. The sequence continues at coordinate 19,073 of SECS01000028.1, forward strand.
CGGGTTCGCGCCGTGACGAGCCTGGCGGCGCTCGCTGGGCAGATCGTCTGGCTCTGGAGATCGACGTCGGCGAAAACAGGACGCGCGCCACAGGCGATGATGCTGCTCGCCGAAGCGAAGAAGCTGCGGGCAGGAAGTATCACCTCGTCGCCGGGGCCAATCTCGAGCGCGCGTAATCCCAGTTCGAGGGCCAGCGTGCCGTTCGCCACGGCAATCGCCTGCGACACGCCGCAGAATTCGGCGAACGCGGTTTCGAAGGCGCTGGTCAGCTCACCATGGTGCAGTGAATTGACGCGTCCGCTGCGCAGAACCGCAGCCACCGCCGCAATCTCGTCCTCTTCGTGGCAAGGCCATCGCGAAACGGCGAGAGGCGACGAAGGTGCCAGCGAGGACGGCGCGATCTCGCAGGGCAGGGGCAGGGCATTCGTCATACGACGCGCGCCCCATCCTGGCCCGCACCATTCCGGGAAGCATGCACGGTCACGATGGGCCTGGAGACCGATCCACTCGGCAGAGGCATCTCGCTGACCGGACCTTCCTCGAACTGAGCAAAAGCCGACCGCGGTTCTGCGGCTTCGACCGAGTTCGCGGTGAGCAGCGTGCCCACGAGCTCGCGCACGCGCACTGCGTTTCCGATGCCGGCGGCTCGCTCGATCTGATCGAACGCCCTTTGCAGTTTCGCCAGCGGCATTGCGGCCGGATAGGCCTCAAACACGCCCGCTAGCGAGGACGAACGGCGCGTCTCGAGGTGGTTGAAGAGCTCCTCGAAAAGCTTCTCGCCCGGGCGAAGGCCGACGTAGGAAATCTTCACGTCCCGATCGGGTTCGAGACCGGCGAGCCGGATCATGCGCCGGGCGATGTCGACGATCTTGATCGGCTCACCCATGTCGAGAACATAGATCCGGCCGCGTTTGGTCGGACTTCCGATCGCCTCTGCGCTGCTGTGCAGGATAAGATGGACGGCCTCATGGATCGTCATGAAAAACCGCTCCATTTCGGGATGGGTCACGGTTAATGGTCCGCGGTGGCTCAGCTGGCGCATGAACAGCGGGATGAGCGAGCCGCTCGAGCCGAGAACGTTACCGAAACGCACGGTCACGAAGCGCGTTGCCTGCGCGTCATCGCCGGCTATGTCGAGGGCCTGGCAATAAAGTTCGCCCAGGCGCTTTGACGCACCCATCATGCCGATCGGATTGACCGCCTTGTCGGTCGAGACCTGGATCATCGCGCGCGCGCCCACCCGCCTTGCGGCATCGGCGACGATGCGCGTCCCGATCACGTTCGTCTGTATGCCCGAGCAGGGGTTCTGTTCGACGAGGGGAACGTGCTTGAGCGCGGCTGCATGGAACACGAGTTCGGGCCGGTGCTCCTCGAACACAGCTTGGACATGCTGGCGCTGCCGAACCGAGCATAGCAGCGCCGTGATGGAAAGATCGGGAAAGTTCTCCCGCATCTCAAGGTCGATCGCGTAGAGATTGAACTCGCCGGCATCGAGAAGGACCAGTTCGGAAGGTTCGAAGGCTGCGATCTGGCGAGCGAGCTCGCTGCCGATCGAACCTCCCGCGCCCGTCACCATCACCCGCCGCCCGCGTATCGCCTCGCTCACGATCGCCGGGTCCAGATTGCGCTCGGGGCGATCAAGCAGGTCAGAGAAGTTCAGAAATTCCAGATTGAGGGGGCCATCGTCACCGCCGTTGGCATTCACGGGACTGGGGGCGCGCGCGATTTCGAGGCCGAGCCGTTCGGCACGCGCCACCAGATTGACCATCGGGGCTCCGATCAGGGCCGGGTCGCAGGCATTGACGATGACGCATTGTGGCCTCCGGCGCTGGCTGGCGAGCCGATCAACGATGGCTTCGAAGCCGTCGAGGGATCCGAGCAGAGGCACGCCGCGAATGGTCAGGTTCAGCTCGCGCCCCGAGGGGTCGATCAAGCCCACCGGCGTGAAAGCGGCGCCGTGAAACCGCTCGATCTGCACGAGTAGCAGCTCAGCCCAGTCGGCATCCCCGATGATCAGGGCCCGCCGTCCGGGCATGCCGCCGCGGCCACGCAGACCGAGCGCGCCGAAGCGCCTCGGCGGAGCGGCTTCTTTTGCGGCTTCGCTTCCGGCTTGCGCCACGCTCGGGCAGATCCTGAGCGAGCGCCGCGCGACGCGCACGGCTGCCAGCGCTACGATCGCGATGAACCAATGGATCAAGGGCACCGAGGTGGGCAGCCAGGAAGACCGGCCCGTCAGGGCGAGGACGCTAACGATCGCGACCTCGGCAGCGGTCACCACCTTGAACAGGAAGACGAGATCGCCGATCGAGACGTAGCGCCAGGCGCGGCGATAGAGCCCGGCGATCTGGAACGTGACCATGGCGACCAACACCATCAGGAGCAGGTTGTCGCGCATGCCCTGGTACATGAAATCGGGGATGGTGCCCTGCGTCCGTAAGACGAGCGCAAGAATGGCGGTCGCCGCCACGATCGTGGCATCCAAGATGACCACGACCGCGTAGCGGGGCCAGCCTTTCTGTCCGGTCCTTGGCATTGGGCACTCCTTTTGCTCCGGACCTGTCGGCCACGGCGAATGGGCGGGCTGCCGACCCGCGAACGAGCCGATCAGCTGCTGTATCGGGTCACGAGATCGAGAAGCCCCGCAGCGGTCCCGCCATCAAAGGCTGGGGACCATCGGGGTGCCATGCCCGGCGCTAGAGGTATTGAAGCGCGCTTCGAGAAACAGCTGCCACAACAGCCATCATACCAAAAAGGGCCGGCACTCCCCTGCGGAGTAAAGGCGCACCATCCTTTCGAGAACTGCCCGAAGCGCTTCAGGCAATCGCGACCGATGCTGGGTGTCCCGCCGCCGATTCCGCGCATGTTTTCTTACCCAAAAGGGTGATGTCCCTATGACCTGATGTCCGTCTCGACCGCGCTGGCTAGTCTGGGGGCATCATTCAACGGTTCAGGAGGCGGCCAGCGATGAACGGATTGCATCCCACGACCGTCCTGCATGTGATAACGGCGCTCAGCAACGGCGGCGCGGAAGCCATGCTGGCCAAGCTCGTGACCGCGGACAGCGGCGCCGAGGCACCGCGTCACGTCGTCGTCTCGCTCATGCCGCTCGGCACTGTCGGGAGCCAGCTCGTCGCACAGGGCGTCGAGGTCCATACGCTCAACATGCCACGTGGGCGCTGGCGGTTGCGCGGTCTCCTGCGCCTTTTGCGGCTGATGCGCCGCCTGCGTCCCGAAGTGATCCAGGGCTGGATGTATCATGGAAATGTTGCCGCCTGGGCTGCGCGCCGACTAAGTTTCGTTCCCGCCCGGCTCGTCTGGAACGTAAGGCATTCGGTCCACGATCTCTGCAAGGAAACGGCTTCGACCGCTCGCATGATCCGGTGGAACGCGCGACTTTCTCGCCAAGCCGACCTCATCATCTTCAATGCGCGTAGCGCCGTCACGCAGCATGCCGACCTCGGTTTCGACGTATCCGCGGGAAGGGTCGTTCCCAACGGCTTCGATCTTGGCCTCTTCATCCCCGACGACGAGCCCCGTTCGTATCGGGCCGCGTTGATCCGTGAGCTCGGCATCGCGTCGGACGCCATCGTGGTCGGTATGATCGCGCGCGTCCATCCGATGAAGGATCACGCCAACCTCTTCGCGGCGGTCCGCGAGATCCGCGCCGCCGGCCACGACATCCATCTCGTGCTTGCGGGCGCGGGCACCGAAGAACTGGGGCGTTCGTCCGATCCGGGCCTGCGCGAGATCCCCGCCAATCGCCTCTCCCTGCTCGGCGATCGGCGCGATCTGCCCTCCTGGTTGCCGGGGCTCGACTTGGCGGTGCTGTCATCCGCTTGGGGCGAGGGATTTCCCAACGTCATAGGAGAAGCCATGGCTTCAGGCGTTCCTTGCGTGGTCACCGACGTGGGGGACAGCCGCGAGATCGTGCGGGAAGGCGGGCTATGCGTCGCTCCCGAAGACCCCGGGGCGCTCGCCCGCAGCCTGATCCTCCTGATCGAGGCGGGAGCTCAGATTCGCCGGGCCGTGGGCTCCGAGGGACGCCGCCGGATCGAGGATCAATACGGCATCGAGCGGATTGTGGCGCGCTACGCGGACATCTATCGCAGCGAAGCCCGGCAACGGGCGGCTCTGCCGGCCGGGCCCCGCGAGGGGGTGGCATCATGTGTGGGCTGACCGGGTTCATCAGTCGGCCGCCGATCCACGCGCCGCGGCTGGAGGCGATCACGGCGACGATGACCGCGACGCTCGCGCATCGGGGACCCGATATGGCAGGAACCTGGTGCGATCCCGTCGAAGGCATCGGGCTCGGCCATCGGCGCCTATCGATCCTCGATCTCTCGGAAGAGGGCCGTCAGCCCATGATCTCGCGCAGTGGGCGGTATGCTCTCGTTTACAATGGCGAGATCTATAACTTTGCCGAAATCCGTGATCGCCTCGGAACGGCCGGCCATCCCGTGGAGGCTCGCGGTGACACGGCCGTATTGCTGGCGGCGATCGACGCCTGGGGCATCGAGCGCACGCTGCCTCGACTGTCGGGCATGTTCGCGCTGGCGCTGTGGGACAATCGCGACCGCATGCTCTTCCTCGCACGCGACCCGGCCGGCAAGAAGCCCCTCTACTACGGCTTGTCCGGCGGCAGCCTTCTTTTCGCGTCCGAGCTCAAGGCGATTTGCGCCTTTCCCGCATTCGAGCGCCGGATCGACCGAGGTGCCCTGACCGCCTTTTTTCGCGATGGCTACATAGCCGCGCCGCTGACAATCTGGGAGGGCATAAGCAAGCTTGCGCCAGGATCCTTGGTTACGATCGACGCCTCGGGCCCCGTGTTGTCGCTGTCATCCCCACAAACCTTTTGGTCATGGAGCGACATGGCGCACGAACGCTCGCAGAGGCCATTTGTCGGAAGCGACGAGGAGGCGGTCGACGAACTCGAGCGAACGCTGCGCCAAGCCGTTCGCGATCGCATGGTCGCCGACGTGCCGGTGGGCGCCTTTCTCTCGGGCGGCGTCGATTCCTCCGTGATTGCGGCGCTGATGCAGCAGGAAAGCTCGCAGCCGATCCACACCTTCACCATCGGCTTTCAGGAAGCGGACTTCGACGAGAGCGGCGAGGCGCGTTTGGTCGCCGAACAGATCGGCGCGCGCCATTGCGATCTTCTCCTCAGTCCCGCTGCCGCCCGCGATGGGATCGGCGGTCTGGCCCAGGTCTATGACGAACCTTTCGCCGACATGTCCGCAATCCCCATGATTCATCTGGCGAAACTGGCGCGCAGCGACGTCGCGGTATGCCTCTCGGGTGACGGGGGCGATGAACTGTTCGGCGGATATGCACGCTATGCCATGACCGAGTCTTTGGCGAAGCGGCTCGATGGCATACCCCGATGGCTGCGGGCGAGTGTCGGCAAAGGCGCGCGCGCAATACCGCCACGCTGGTGGGATGCATTAGTCCGGCAAGTGCCGCACAGCCCCCTGCCGCTCTTGCGAGGATCGGTTTCAGGCGACCGCGTGCACAAACTCGCGGGGCTGCTCGATGCCGCAGACACAGCATCGCTCTACCGGCAGCTGACGCGTGTCTGTGCTCATCCCGAAGCGCTCGTTCACGACGGCGTCGAACCTTCGACCGCGCCGAGCCCGGCGGCACTCTCCACAGACCTCCAGCACATGATGTTGCGCGACAGCCTCTCCTATTTGCCCGACGACATTCTCGTGAAAGTGGACCGCGCCACGATGAGCGTGGGGCTAGAGGCGCGTGCCCCGCTCCTCGACCGCAGGGTAATCGAATTCGCCTGGAGCTTGCCGCCGACGATGCTGAAGCGCGACGGCCTCGGCAAATGGCCGCTCCGCCGGCTGTGCAAGCGATTGCTCCCGGAGCGCCATGAAAACCGTCCTAAGCGCGGTTTCTCCGTGCCCATGGCCGAATGGCTTCGCGGACCGCTGCGCGCCTGGGGGCAAGACCTGTTGTCGAGCTCGGCGCTCGTTTCCTCGGGCGTGCTTCGAACCGAACCCGTCACGAAAATGTGGGAAGAGCATCTTTCCGGCGAACGCCAATGGAGCGCTCAGCTCTGGACCGTGTTCATGGCCTGCGCCTGGGCGGACGAATGGTTGCCCGTTCCGGCTCCGCGCGAGAGCGCGTGGGCGGTGGGAACGGCAGCATGAAAGTCCTCGTCCTTTCGAGCTTCGCCTTCTCGCTCGTCAATTTCCGCGGCGCCCTCCTGCAAAGCATGACGGCGGCTGGCCATTCGGTCATAGCGGCGGCGCCCGATGACGATTCTGATGTGCGCGGGGCGCTCGCGGACATGGGCGTTCGGTTTCGGCAGGTTGCAATGGCGCGCGCCGGGGTCAATCCCTTTCGCGATCTGTGGACGCTGTTGCGCTACGTCGCCCTCATTCGACGCGAAAAACCCGACCTCGTTCTGGCCTATACGCAAAAACCCATCATCTACGGCGGGATCGCCGCGCGGCTAGCGGGCTCCCGCCCCTTCTACGCCCTGATGTCGGGCCTCGGCTACAGCTTCGGGCAGGATGCGCGCGATCGCTGGGTGCTGCGCGCGATAGTCCGGCGGTTGTTTCGAGAGGGAATGCGCCGCGCAAAGACGATTTTCGTATTCAACGGCGATGATCGCCGCGAAATGCTGGAGCAGGGTGTCATCGACGATGATGCCCCCGTCCTGCAGGTGCCAGGTTCGGGTATCGATCTCAGTCAATTTGCCTGTCAGTCCTTACCGAAAGGCCCGCCGACTTTCCTGATGATCGCCCGCCTGATGCGGGACAAAGGCCTGTTCGATTTCGTCGAGGCGGCACGCAGGGTGCGCAAGCGCTTCCCAGAGGCGCGGTTCGAGTTGCTGGGCCGCATCGACGCGCAAAATCCCACCTCTGTGTCCGAAGCGGTGGTGCGCGACTGGCAGGTCGAGGGCCTTCTGACCTACCGGCCCGAAACGCGCGATGTCCGGCCCCATTTGGCAGCGGCCACGGTCTTCGTGCTTCCTTCCTATCACCGGGAGGGCCTGCCAAGAACGATCCTCGAAGCGATGGCCATCGGCCGCGCAGTCATTACGACAGACATGCCCGGATGCCGCGAGCCGGTGCGGGATGGGGTGAGCGGGTTCCTCGTCCCACCACAGGACCCCGCCGCTCTCGCTGCGGCCATGGCGCGCTTTTGCCTTGATCCCGCCCTTGCCGAAAGGATGGGCGCCGAAGGGCGTTCACTTGCCGAGGCGCGCTACGATGTTCATCTCGTGAACGCGCTGCTTCTCGATGCCATGAAGCTGCGCGATCCGCGGGCAGCGTGGCCCGACACCTGCGCCAAGGCGGTTTCCATGGCGGGCGCCGGCTGATGGCGAGGCCGGACATTCTTCTCGCCGCCCTCGTCGGGCTTGTCGCAGCGAGCCCGGTTATGCTGGCGGTGGCAGTGATCGTTCGCTGCGCGCTCGGCTCTCCCGTCATGTTTCGTCAGGAGCGCGCCGGCAAGCGGGGCAGGCCGTTTACGATGGTCAAGTTCCGCACAATGACCAACGCGCGGGATGCGGAGGGGCGCTTGCTTCCCGATCGCGAAAGAACACCCGCAACGGGCCGGTTCCTGCGCCGTACGCGGCTCGACGAACTGCCCGAGCTATGGAGCATCGCCCGGGGGGAAATGGCTTTCATCGGCCCGCGCCCACTGCTTCCCGAAACGATTGTGGGGGCTGGCTCTCGCGGTCGGCTCCGTGGCCTGGTCCTGCCCGGCCTGACCGGGTGGGCGCAGGTCAATGGGAATGCTTCACTGACGAACGACGAGAAGATCGAACTCGACCTCTGGTATATCCGCAACCGCTCGCTGGCGCTTGACCTGCGCATTTTTGCCAAGACCGTGGCGGTCGTGGTCCGTGGCGAGCGGAAGGCGCTCGCCGTGACGAAGGATGGCGAGCCATGAGAGCCGTGGTGGTCGGGGCTGTCGAAAGCAGCCAAATTGCGATCGAAGCGATCGCCGCCGCACAAGGCTGGACAGTCGCGTGCGTCGTCTCGTTGCCCTGCGAACTCGCCGGCCGGCATGACGATTTCGTTGATCTGGCGGCCGTGGCGGCCGCCGTCGGCGCGAGGCTGCATCGCGTGCCCAACATCAACGATGCCGCGGCGCTGGACGTAATCGCGGCGGCGCAAGCAGACTATGCCTTTGTGATCGGCTGGTCGCAGATATGCGGAAGCGGTTTTCGCGAACTCATGGGTGCGCGGGTGATTGGCTACCATCCCGCGCCTCTGCCGCGGATGCGGGGCCGCGCGGTCATCCCCTGGACGATCCTGAGCGGCGAGCCGATCAGCGGTGGGACCTTGTTCTGGATCGACGAGGGCGTCGATACGGGAGACATCCTCGCCCAGCGCTTCTTTCATGTGGCACCCGATGAAACTGCGGCGACGCTCTATGCCAAGCACATGCGGGAATTGCGATCCATGCTCGAGGAGGCGCTTCCCGCCCTGTCGGGCGACGTGATTCCCCGCCGGCCACAGGACGAGCGCTATGCGACCTGGGCGGCGCGGCGCACGCGCCTCGATGGTGCCATCAATTGGTCGCTACCGGCCGCTGACATCGCGCGCCTCGTGCGCGCGGTGACCGATCCTTATTCTGGTGCCTACACTTTTGCAGGGGCGAACCGGCTGACGATCTGGCAAGCGCGCGCGGCGCCCGACACCCAAAGGCATCTTGCCGCGCCCGGACAGGTGATCGCGCTCGGCGAAGGCGTTTTCACGGTCATGTGCGGGGATGGCGCGGGCCTCTCGGTGACCGAATGGACGAGCATTACCGGCGAGCCGCCGCGCCAGCATGGTCGTCTTCGTCCAACGGAGGCTGGCAAAGGGGGCTGCGATGCTTGAGGCTATACGAAAGGCTCTCGTGCTCGCGCCGCATCCCGATGACGAGGTCCTTGGCTGCGGCGGTACGATTGCGCGTCTCGCGCAGGTTGGTAGCCATGTCCATGTCGGCATCGTGACTCGCGCCGATGGCGCTGGGTTTGCGCCAGACACCGTTGCCATCGGCCGCCGGGAGGCTGCGGCCGCACATGGGATACTCGGTGTTCGGCAAACGCATTATCTCGACCAGCCGGCCGTGGGCCTAGACATGATCAGCGGTGCTGAGCTCAATCGCGTCATTGGCGAACTGGTGGAAAGCCTTGCTCCCGACACCTTGTTCGTGCCCTTTCTCGGAGACGTCCACGTCGACCATCAGCGCATTTTTCAGGCTGCCATGGTCGCCGTGCGCCCACGCTATATAGGCGTCCCGGCTCGGGTGCTCGCGTACGAGACCCTGTCCGAGACGAACTGGTATGCGCCCGGGATAACGCCGGCCTTCGTTCCCGACACCTTCATCGATATTGGGGAGACGATCGAAACCAAGCTCCGCGCTTTTGCCTGCTTCGCGTCGCAGGTGCGAGAGTTTCCCGACGAGCGCTCGATCCGGGCTCTTGAGGCCCAGGCTATCGTTAGAGGAGCGACAGTCTTCCGACGCGCGGCGGAGGCCTTCATGACGGTGCGGCAGATTTGGTAAAAAGGCAGAATATTGTCGATTGGTCGGCGTGTCTGAAAATAAAAGCCACCAATTATTATTATATTACGATCGGCAATTTAGTTGAGATTATGTATTTGTTCCAGAGTGCGTCCATGGCCTTTAGAATTAGAAGGGGAAATAGGGAGGTCAGGTGATGGTTTGGCGGCCGCAGGGCTCGGAGAACGCCGTACCCACGTGCGAGCGGCTGCGAATTAATCCAAAATGGATTTAATGTCTGGTTGGTCCGCACATAATACCTGATTTTCCTAACGAGAACTGTTTCTTTGGGAATCAAGGATTAAGGCACGATATGCTAGGTCCGTTAACCAACGCGGCGGCTTCGAAAACAGATAGCGGCGAGTCGGCACAGCTCCATGCGATGCTTCTGGCGGAATTGCTCATGCCTCACCTTTTCGACCGAGGATCGTTCCGTGTCGATAAAGGGACAATGGTATGAGATTTAGTAATAAAAACAGGATGGGGCGAAAAGGAGCATAAACCAAAGTTGTCCCCCCAAAGGTCGCGCTAGGATGGGCCTCCAGGCATTGTTGCTGGTGGCCCCACGGATTAGTCGGGATGAACCCCGTGCTTCGCGGAGGGCATATGGAACAGGGTATCGAAATCACTCTCGTCGGGATGAACGAGATTGCGCAAGAAGGTCTGAGAAGAATCCTTGCGAGCGAAAACTTCGAAGTGAAATCGATGGGCTCGGCGGAAGTCGAAGCCTCGGCCTGCGATAGCTCGCCGACGCCTGACCGCCTGCGGATCTTCGTGATCGACAGCAGCCTGGGCCACCTTGACGGTGAGGTTCTCGCGATCTGCGAAAAGGTACATCGCTGTTACCCGGACGCGCGGGTCGCTGTCCTGGCCGACGCCTTCGAATACGACGAGGTGGCGCGGGCGTTCGATTGGGGCGTCGACGGTTATATTCTGAAGTCCATCTCCTGCGAGCCTTTGTTCGGCCTCTTGCGGCTGATCGCATTGGGAGAGAAGGCACTGCCCTCGCAACTCGCTGACAGCCTGCACCGTCATCTTCCGATGCCGATCAATGGCGACTGGGATACCAGTGTTCGCGCAATGACGCTTTCGGGCCGCGAAGCCGAAGTTCTCATCTGCCTGTCGCGCGGCATGGCGAACAAGGTCATCTCTCGCCAGCACAACATAACCGAGGCCACGGT
>SECS01000319.1 GCA_004211435.1 Novosphingobium sp.
ACCCTTACGTGGCACGCCGGAAGTTCTGGGATCTCTATAACGACTGCGAGCACCTGATGCCCGAGATCGGCATGCTCGCAGAGCAGGATCCGCATTCGGCCCGCATTCTCAAATCCTGCGACTATCCGGCCTTCGAGATCACCGACCAGCATGTGCGGCGGGCGCGCCAGGGCTATTTCGCCAACATCTCCTATATCGACGAGAAAGTCGGCGAGCTGGTCGACACGCTGACCCGGACACGGATGCTGGATAACACGTTCATCCTGTTCTGTTCCGACCATGGCGACATGCTAGGCGAGCGCGGATTGTGGTTCAAGATGAACTTCTTCGAGGGGTCGTCGAGAGTGCCGCTGATGATCGCCGGTCCTCAGATCACGCCGTCGCTAAACTCCGCGCCGGTTTCCAATCTCGACATCACGCCAACGCTTTGCGATCTTGCCGGCATCTCGATGGACGAGATCATGCCCTGGACCGACGGCGAGAGCCTGAAGCCTGTTATCGATGGCGGCACCCGCACCGCGCCGGTGCTGATGGAATATGCCGCCGAAGCCTCTCACGCGCCGCTGGTCGGCATTCGCGAGGGCAAGTGGAAATACGTCCATTGCGAGCTCGATCCCGAACAGCTCTACGATCTCGACGCCGATCCGAACGAGCTGACCAACCTTGCGCAGGACCCGGCCCATTCATCGGTCATGGACGGGTTTCGCGCCAAGCGGGCGGAAAAGTGGGACATGGCGAAATTCGATGCGGCCGTACGCGAAAGCCAGGCGCGGCGCTGGGTGGTCTATGAAGCGCTGCGCAACGGTGCCTATTACCCCTGGGACCACCAGCCCCTGCAGAAAGCCTCGGAGCGCTACATGCGCAATCATATGAACCTCGACAATCTGGAAGAGTCCAAGCGCTATCCCCGCGGGGAATAGTCGCCAAGGAACGGAGAAGACCCATGAAAGCACAACCAGTCGCCAGCCATTTCATCGACGGCGAATATGTCGAGGATACCGACGGCAGCGTCATCGAAAGCCTTTACCCGGCGACGGGCGAAGTGATCGCAAGGCTGCATGCGGCAACACCTGCGATCGTTGAAAAGGCGATTGCGGCGGCCAAGCGGGCCCAGCCGGAATGGGCGGCAATGAGCCCGACCGCGCGCGGCCGGATCCTGAAGCGGGCAGCCGAGATCATGCGGACACGCAACCGCGAGCTTTCCGAGCTGGAAACGCTCGATACCGGCAAGCCGATTCAGGAGACGATCGTCGCCGACCCGACATCGGGCGCCGACAGTTTCGAATTCTTCGGCGGTGTGATCGCAGCCGGCATGAACGGCCAGTATATTCCGCTCGGCGGCGATTTTGCCTATACGAAGCGGGTGCCGCTCGGCGTCTGCGTCGGCATCGGCGCCTGGAACTATCCGCAGCAGATCGCCTGCTGGAAGGGCGCACCGGCGCTCGCCGCCGGCAACGCAATGGTGTTCAAGCCGTCCGAAAACACGCCGCTCGGCGCGCTCAAGATCGCCGAGATCCTGATCGAGGCCGGCCTGCCGAAGGG
>SECS01000320.1 GCA_004211435.1 Novosphingobium sp.
CTCGCGCGCCTCGGTCGGATCGGCCGAGGAGCGGATGATGTGGATAACCTCGTCGATGTTGGCGACGGCGACGGCCAGGCCGACCAGGACGTGGCCGCGGTCGCGCGCCTTGGCCAGTTCGAACTTGATGCGGCGGACGACGACGTCCTCGCGGTGGTCGAGGAAGACCTGCAGCAGCATGCGCAGGCCCATCTGCTCCGGACGACCGTGGTTTAGCGCCAGCATGTTGACGCCGAACGACGACTGCATGGCCGTATAGCGCCACAGCTGGTTCAGGATAACGTCGCCGGACGCGTCGCGCTTAAGCTCGACCACGATGCGCATGCCCTGGCGGTCGCTCTCGTCGCGGACGTCGGAGATGCCCTCCAGGCGCTTCTCGCGGACCATTTCGGCGATACGCTCGATCAGGGTCTGCTTGTTCACCTGGAACGGCAGTTCGGTGACGACGATGGCCTCGCGATCCTTGCGGATGGTCTCGATGGAGGCCTTGCCGCGCACGATGACCGAGCCGCGACCGTCGCGCAGGGCGTTGCGAGGCGCGGTGCGTCCCATGATCTCGCCGCCGGTCGGGAAGTCGGGGCCGGGCACCAGGTCCAGCAGGGCGTCGTCGGAGACCTCGGGGTCGTCCAGCAAGGTCACCGCCGCGTCGACTACCTCGCCCAGATTGTGCGGCGGGATGTTGGTGGCCATGCCGACGGCGATGCCGCCCGCGCCGTTGACCAGCAGGTTGGGAATCCGCGTCGGCAGGACGGCGGGCTCCAGCTCCTTCTCGTCGTAGTTGGGCTGGAAATCGACGGTGTCCTTGTCGATATCCGCCATCAGGGCCACGGCGGCGGGCGCCATGCGCGCCTCGGTGTATCGCATCGAGGCGGGCATATCGCCGTCGACCGAGCCGAAGTTGCCCTGACCGTCGACCAGCATCAGACCCATCGAGAAGGGCTGGGCCATGCGGACCAGCGCCATATAGACCGAGGCGTCGCCGTGCGGGTGGAAACGACCCAGCACGTCGCCGACCACACGGGCGCACTTCGAGTACGACCGCTCGGGCGTCATGTTCAGGTCGTGCATCGAATACAGGATGCGGCGGTGAACGGGCTTCAGACCGTCGCGCGCGTCCGGCAGGGCGCGGCTGACGATCACGCTCATGGCGTAGTCGAGGTAGCTGCGGCGCAGCTCGTCCTCGATCGTGATGGTGGCGATGTCGCCGCCGGGAACGGCGCCGCCATTGGAGGAGGCTGCGGCGTTGAAGTCGCTGTCGTCGGTCAAGAAATTCAGGCTCTATCGGCCGGTCGGCGGCCAGGAATCGGAACAGTGTCCCGTCTGCCGATTTCTAGCATTCCGGGCCTGCGGTGGCAAAGAAACGCCCGCCGCGGCGGCCCTCACAGATAAGGATCGTTCCCATGATCGCCACACGACTGCTCATCGCCGCCGCCGCCCTGGCCAGCGCCTCGGTCGCCGCCTGCGCGACGGCCCAGGATCACGACCATGCGGCCATGATGGCGGGCATGCGCGCGCCGGCCGGCGC
>SECS01000156.1 GCA_004211435.1 Novosphingobium sp.
TGGATTGATATCCTCCCCCGGTACGGGGAGGATGAAAGCTAACCCCGCACGCTGTCCACCAGCCGCTCGCTTTCCTGCCAGAACCGCGCGACCGCATCGGCATCGTCGACCTGCGGATGCGGGGCACGCGGCGCGCGCTTTTCCCAGTACCCGCCGCTGCTGCGTCCGGCTTCCTCGCCCAACGCAAGCCAGATCAGCGTGTCCGCACCCTCGGCGACGGTCAGCTTGGACAGGTTATCGGTATGGGCGCGGGTCTCCGCGGGGGCATTGCTGAAGAACGGCGTGTCGGTCGCGCCCGGCGCCATGGCATGGGCGACGATACCCGTGTCGTCGAGCCGCGAAGCCAGGGCGCGCGCGAACAGCACGTTGGCGAGCTTGCCCGTGCAATAGGCCAGGCCCGGGTTGAACCGCGAGAGGTTCTGCATGTCGTCGAAATCGACCGGCAGGCCCATCTCGCTGGCATCCGAGGCGGTCATGACCACGCGCACCGATCCCGCCGGCGCCCCGGCCGCGGTCTGGCGCAGCAACGGCTCCAGCCCTTGCGTCAGCGCGAAAGGCCCGAGGTGATTGCCCGCGAAATTGGCTTCGAGGCCTTCGGCGGTCATTTCGAGCCGGTCGGTCATGCCGCCCGCGTTGTTGACGAGCAGGTCGAGCCGATCGGTGCGCGCGGCGACGTCCTGCGCCAGCCGGTCGGCCTCGGCGATCAGAGAGAGATCGGCGCGCAGCATCTCGATGCTGCCGCCCTGGGCTTCGGCTGCGATCTCGCCTTCGGCTGAGGCCATGCGCGCCCGATCGCGGCCTGTAGCGAGGACCCGCCAGCCCTTTGCTATCAGCGCCTTGGCGACCTCCTTGCCGATGCCCGAACTTGCGCCGGTCACCAGTGCCACCTTCTGTCTGTCGCTCATGTTTCGTCCCATAGTTGCCGACGAACCTTGGCGGCACCGCGCGCGCCGAGCAAGCCGTTCCCCTCGGGGCAAATGTGGATCGCACCGCGCCTATTTCGCCCTGGCCGGGGTTCTGTCATGGCAAAGCCAGCCATGAACGACGCTTTCCCAACCGACATATCGCCCGAGCGCTGGGCCACCGGCGACGCGCTCGGCCTGCCACTTCCAGCCGACGCCGAAACGCTGCGCGAGGGTGGGGCCGAATGGCTGACGCGCGCGTTCCACGCGATGGGCTCCTTCGCACCCGACAATCGCGTTACCGCGATCACCCGTTGCCAGGGCTTCGCGCAAGGCGGCACCGGCGCCAAGGCGTTGCTGTCGGTGACCTACGAAAAGCCAGGCGCCGATCTCGCCGAGGATCTTTTCGTCAAGTTCTCGCGCAATTTCGCCGATGCCTCGATGGACGGCGCGCGCTTCCACATGGGCCCCGAAATCCGCTTCGCCGCACTGTCGCGCATGCCGGATTTCCCCGTGGCCGTGCCGCGCTGCCTTTTCGCCGACTACCAGGCGGAGAGCGGCACCGGCGTGCTGATCACCGAGCGTATTGCCTTCGGCCGGGACGGAATCGAGCCGCAGTACGAGAAGTGCATGGACCACGTCATGCCAGAACCGCTCGCGCACTATCGCGCGCTGATCGGCACCCTGGCGCGGCTCGCGGGCAGCCACAAGGGCGGGCGCCTGCCCGAGTACGTTTCGTCCGAATTCCCCTTCGATCACGCCAAGGCGCTGGCCAGCGACCGCCTGCCCTATACGCCGCAGCAGGTCGCCAACCGCGTCGCGCGCTATGCTCAGTTCGCCGAGGAGCTGCCGCAGCTCCTTCCGCCCGAGATCCGCACACCCGCATTCATCGCCGACCTCGGCCAAGGCGCGGCACTGTTCCAGACGCACGAGAACGCCATAAAGCGCTTCCTCCACGCCGAGCCCGATCTGATCGCGCTGTGCCACTGGAACGCCAATTCGGACAATGGCTGGTACTGGCGCGACGCAGGCGGCGACCTGCAATGCGGCCTGCTCGACTGGGGTAGCGTCGGCCAGATGCACGTCGCGATGACGCTGTGGGGCTGCCTGTCGAGTGCCGAGCTGTGGATGTGGCGCGACCATCTCGACGCGTTGCTGGCCTTGTTCGTCGCCGAATATGCCGCGGCCGGCGGCCCCGCGGTCGACCGGGCCGAGCTCAGGACGCACCTGCTGCTCTACACGGCGATGATGGGGCTGTGCTGGCTGATGGACGCGCCGCCGCGCGTGCGCCGCGAGGTGCCCGAACTCGCGCTCTGCACCGGTCCGCTCGACCCGCGCATCACCGCCAGCGAGACCGCGCGCGTGCAATTGCAGATGATGACCAACTTCCTCGCCTTCTGGCAGCGCGAGGATCTGACCGGCACCCTGGCGCGACTGTTCGCCGCCGTGTGAAGCGAACCAGAAATTCTCAAATCTTCCAAATATTTAGGGCTATCGTTAACCAAATTCCTAGCGGCGTTTGTTCACCCAATCGACCTAACCGTTCAAGATAAGAACAGTAGCCGGTTTCAAGGGGATAGCGCCATGCAGCGCCAGATACGACCCGAGGACGTGCGGTTGGGCATGTATGTCTGCGGCTTCGGCGGCTCATGGTTCAGCCATCCCTTCTGGCGCGCCAAATTCGTGCTCCAAACCCAGCAAGACCTCGACCGCGTGCAGGGATCGAACGTCGCCTACGTCGTGATCGACGACGCGCTCGGCATCGAGCCTGCAGTCCAGGCCGAAGCAAGGCCCGCACCGGCAGCAACCCCGTCGGCGCCCGTGCGTCTCCGCAGCCCCGAGCGCAGCGCCCGCGCGCAGTGGGACGAACGCGAGAAGGCGCTCGAACGCTCGGACAAGCAGCAGGCCAAGGCGCTCGTCGCACGCTCGATGAAGGTCCTGCGCACAGCCTTCGCCGACGTGCGGCTGGGCCGCGCGGTGCGCATGGACGAGGTCACGGCTATCGTCGACGATGTCGTCGGTACGATCGATCGCAACCCGCGCACCCTGCTCGAGATACTTCGCCTCAAGAGCAAGAACGAGTACACCTATCTGCACTCGGTCGCGGTCTGCACCTTGATGGTCAACGCCGCGCGACACATGGCCAAGGGTGCGACCGAGACGCGCGAATATGGCCTGGCCGGCCTGCTCCACGATTTGGGCAAGATGGGTGTGGACGACGCGATCCTGAACAAGGAAGGCAAGCTCACCGACGCCGAGTTCCTCGCGGTGCGCAACCATCCCGAGCACGGCTATCAGGTGCTGTCGCAGTCGCCGAACATCCCCGAGGCCGCGCTCGACGTCTGCCGGCATCACCACGAGAAGATGGACGGCAGCGGCTATCCCTTCGGCCTGCCCGCCGAGGCGATATCGATGGTCGCGCGGCTCGGCGCGGTCTGCGACGTCTACGACGCGCTGACCTCGGAGCGCGTCTACAAGGACGCCTGGTCGCCGGTCGAGGCGCTGACGGCGATGTGGTCCTGGGACGGTCATTTCGACCGGGCGCTGCTGTTCACCTTCATGCAGTCGATCGGCGTGTTCCCCGCCGGCATGCTTGTGCAGCTCCGTTCGAACCGGCTGGCCCTGGTGCTCGAGAACAAGCGCCGCGCTTCGCGCCCGCGCGTGCTGGCCTTCTATGCCACGCGCGACCGTGCATTCATCGCGCCCGAGGAAGTCACCATCGAAGACAATCTCGCGAACGATTCGATCGTCGGGGCGGCCGATCCCGAGGCATGGGGCTTCGCCGACTGGGACGCGCTCGCCGAACGCCTGCTACGCGGCGACCGACGCGCGCTTGCGGCCTAGCGCCAGTAGCCGTTGGCTGCGGCGATCGTCTGGAAGTTGACCGCCACGACCTGCGACGAGGCGATCAGCGCGCCGGCGTCGATCTCGTAGATCCCGCGCAACCTAGCGCGCACTTCGTCCGAGGGCTGGGTCTTCTTCACGCCCATGCGCGCAAGCTTGATCGCCAGGTCGAAGCCCGCCTCGGGCGTCTCGGTGATCAGCGAGGGAAGCCAACCAGCCATCGCGCAACTCCTTTTCGGTCCATCAGCGCCGGTTCGGCGAGCACCACGGCATGCGCCCGGGCACGGGCCGGCTCCAGCTATACGATCGTCTAGGCCGGCACCGCCGCAGCGGGCAGGCGAGCCAGGAGTTCGAAGGCCCGCGCCACCGCAGCGCCGCGGATGACGGGCGAATGCGCGCTGACGATCGTGCCGATCGCATGCCGTGCCAGTGCGTCGATCTCCGCCTGGTATTTGGCCGGATCGACCAGCGCGACCCAGGGGCAGAGCGAGGCGTGGTGGAACCGCGCGAGGCCTTCGGCCCAGAGATCGGGATCGATCTCGTCGGTCCAGTCCACCGGCGGGCCGGGGATCGGCGCGCAGAACGCGTCCGAGGCATAGT
Source organism: Novosphingobium sp. (assembly GCA_004211435.1). GTDB lineage: Bacteria > Pseudomonadota > Alphaproteobacteria > Sphingomonadales > Sphingomonadaceae > Novosphingobium > Novosphingobium anseongense. Next base: position 4,347 of record SECS01000156.1, read on the forward strand.
AGACCCCCGTGGACTCGTCGAACAGCCCGCGGGTGTAGGGGCTGTCGTAGACCGGCGGCCGCAGCGCCGTGAGTTCACGATCACCCACGGCGAAGCACTCGCCCTCGTCGACCAGGCGCATGCGCGCGAATGGCACGCCGAGCGAGGCCGCGACGCGGAACGATTCTCCGCGGCTGGTGATCATCGCGGCATTCGGGCAGCGCGCGAGCGCTTCGATGAGGTTGCCGGCGTGGTCGGTGTCGATGTGGCTCACGAAAATCCAGCGCAGCTCGTCGGCCGGCACGAGCGAGAAGACATCCTCGAACCATTGCTCGCGGTGCGTGACCATGCCGGTATCGACCACGACCGGCTCGGCGCCGCGGATCACCATCGAGTTGAGATTGGTCCAGGTCCCGCCGACCGAAGGCGTGAGCGCGCGGATGCAGAAGGTGTCGGGCGCGACCTCAAGCGGATATTGGCGCGGCGCGGTCGCGGCCGGGTCGAAGTCGAAATGGCTCATGTCTCTCTCCGGACCTTTTGTCCGAGCCTAACCCATCGCCAGGGTCGCGGAACCCGGCATTGTTGGAACGATCAGGCCTTCCGTTTGCGAGCGCGCGCCAATCTGCCATAAGCGCCGCGTGTCCGCCGATCTCCTGACCGATCCCGCCGAAGCGCTCCACGCGACTTTCGGCTTCTCCGCCTTCCGCGGCGTGCAGGAGGACGTGGTCGATCGCGTTCTCGCGGGACGATCGACCCTGGCGGTCATGCCCACCGGCGCGGGCAAGTCGCTGACCTATCAACTGCCCGCCGTGATGCAGCAAGGCACCTGCGTGGTCATCAGCCCGCTGATCGCGCTGATGCACGACCAGCTGCGCTCGGCCACGGCCAACGGCATCCGCGCCGCGACCCTGACCAGCGCCGACATGGACCGCGAACAGACGATCGACCGCTTCCGCGCGGGCGAACTCGACCTGCTCTACATCGCCCCCGAACGCGCCAGCCAGCCGCATTTCCGCGAGCTGCTGACTAAGGCACCGATCTGCCTTTTCGCGATCGACGAGGCGCATTGCGTCTCCGAATGGGGCCACGACTTCCGCCCCGACTATCGCCTGCTGCGGCCGCTGATGGACGCCTTCCCCGAGGTGCCGCGGCTCGCGCTGACCGCGACGGCCGATGCCCATACGCGCGCCGACATCCTCGCGCAGCTCGGCATTCCCGAGGAAGGGCTGATCGTCGCCGGCTTCGACCGGCCCAACATCCGCTACACGATTCGCCACCGCGAGAGCGTCGCCCGTCAGATCGCCCAGCTCATGGCCGACGTGCCCGGCCCGGGCATCGTCTACACCACGTCGCGCGCGAAGACCGAGAAGCTGGCCGAGCAGCTCGCCGCCGCTACCGGCCGGACGGTGCTGCCCTATCACGCCGGCCTCGAGCCGCAGGTCCGCGCGGGCAACCAGGCCGCCTTCGTCGCCTCCGAGGACATGGTGATCGTCGCGACGATCGCCTTCGGCATGGGCATCGACAAGCCCGACGTGCGGTTCGTGGCGCACGAAGGCATCCCCAAGTCGATCGAGGCCTATTACCAGGAGACCGGCCGCGCCGGGCGCGACGGCGACGACGCCCAGGCCGTGATGTTCTGGGCCGCGGGCGATTTCGCCCAGGCCCGATCGCGCCTGTCCGAGATCGAGGAAAGCCGCCGCGCGGGCGAGAACGCGCGACTGAATGCGCTGGCCGTGCTGGTCGAGACCGGCGGCTGCCGCCGCGCGATCCTGCTCCGCCACTTCGGCGAGGACCCGCCCGAGCGCTGCGGCAATTGCGACAACTGTCTCGACGCGCCAGGCGTGATCGACGCCACGGTCACCGCGCAGAAGCTGCTCTCGGCCGTATTCCGCACGGGCCAGACCTATGGCTTCGGCCATGTCGAAAAGGTGCTGCTCGGCCAGGCCGACGACCGCGTGCTGACGCGCGGGCACGACCAGCTCTCGGTGTTCGGCATCGTCGACGGGGACGAAGTGCGCCTGCTCAAGCCGCTGTCGCGCGCGCTCCAGGCCCGCGGCAGCCTGCTGCCGACCGAGCACGGCGGGCTGATGCTCGGCGGCGATGCGAGGCTGATCCTCAAGGGCGAGGCGAGCGTGCAACTGGTCCTGCCGCCCAAGAAGGAAAGCCGCGGACGGCGAGATCGCGGCGGCAGCGGTGGCGGCGTCAATCCGGTCGGCGATCCGCTGTTCGATGCCTTGCGCGAGCTGCGCCGAGCGCTGGCGCAGGAGGCGAGCGTGCCGCCCTACGTCATCTTCCACGATTCGACCCTGCGCGAGATGGCGGCGGTGCGGCCGACCTCGCTGGGCGCACTCGGCGCGATCGGCGGCGTCGGCACGCGCAAGCTGGAGGCCTATGGCGACGCGTTTCTGCAGGTCCTCCGCGAGTTCTAGCCGAGCCGGTAGGGCGTGGGATCGCCGCGCTCGGCGATGAGCTGACGTCGCGCTTCGGCCCGCGCCTGATGGTATAGCGTTTCGACGACCTCGGCTTCGCGCCCCGCCGCCTGCGCGAGCAGCCCCAGCGCCGCGTCGAGGCCATGATCGGCCAGTTCGTGCAGCACCGGCGTCACCTCGACCGCGAGGTCAGCCGCGACCAGCCTGACGGCGCGCACCATCTCGCGGAACTCGAAATCGGTAAGGCGCGAGGATTCGAATTCCTCCTTGGCGAGCAAAGCGCGGCGTAGATCCCAGACCATGCGTCCATCCTAGCCACTTCACGCCGTCGGGGCGATCTCGTGCTGCGCAAACGCACTTGCCTTGCGCGCAAGTCCGTCTGCAGCGATGCTCCCGCCAAATACATAAGGGAGAGACACGATGGCCGAAGGCGAAACCGACGCGCTGCGGATAGCCGCGCGCGAGATCCCGATCCCCGCGCATCTGAGC
>SECS01000321.1 GCA_004211435.1 Novosphingobium sp.
ATCTGCAACGGCTCGGCGGCGCCGCCGAGCCGTTGCAGATACTGCTGGGTGAATTCGCTCGCCTGACTGAACAGGAAGCCGCCGAGGAGCGCGCCGACCGCGCGCACGAGAAGCGCGCTCATCGGCTTCGCCTCGAGCAAGTCTCAACGGGGCCGGAGACCCTCGATATACCGGACAAGATGGAGAGCGGCGTCATCGAACCTCGACGCGGTCGGGGAAGATGATCTCCAGCTGCGTCGTCGTCCGGTGCGGCGCCGAGGCCGCGCGCCAGGCGAGGACATGCGGCATGGTGCCGTGGCGGGCGAGCGCCGCCTCGTCCTCCCAGGCCTCGATGAAGGTCAGCAGATCGGGGTCGGTGACGCTTTCGAAGAGGTCGTAACGCAGGCATCCCGGCTCCTGCCGCGTCGCCTCGATGCAAGGCCGCGCCGCTGCCACGACCGCCGCGCGCTCGCCGGTCACCGTCTTCAGCGTCGCCACCAGATAGAGCATGCCCGTTCCCCCTCGATTGCGACCAAGGGGCCGCGCCCGGCGCCGCCCTCGCCTCTTCATTTGGCGAAAGGCCGTGTCTTGTCCAGCGGCAAAACAAAAGGCGCGCCCGTTTCCGAGCGCGCCTTTCGTCGATTCCAACGGTTGAGAGAGAGGCTTACGCCGCCTCTTCGCCGCCCTTGATCTCTTCGCCGGTCGCCTGGTCGACGACCTTCATCGAGAGACGGACCTTGCCGCGCTCGTCGAAGCCCATGAGCTTGACCCAGACCTTCTGGCCTTCCTTGACGACGTCGGTCGTCTTGGAGACGCGCTCGGCGCCGAGCTGGCTGATGTGGACGAGGCCGTCGCGGGCGCCGAAGAAGTTCACGAAGGCGCCGAACTCGACGCACTTCACGACCGTGCCCTCGTAGATCGCGCCGACTTCAGGCTCGGCGACGATCGAGTGGATCCACTTCTTGGCGGCCTCGATCTCCTTGGCAGAGGACGAAGCGATCTTCACCGTGCCGTCGTCCTCGATGTTGATCTTGGCGCCGGTCTTCTCGACGATCTCGCGGATCACCTTGCCACCCGAACCGATGACGTCGCGGATCTTGTCCGTCGGCACCATCATGACCTCGATGCGCGGCGCGAACTCGCCGAGCTCGGCGCGGTTGGTCGAGAGCGCCTTCGCCATCTCGTCGAGGATGGTCAGGCGACCACCCTTCGCCTGGTCGAGGGCGATCTTCATGATGTCCTCGGTGATGCCCTGGATCTTGATGTCCATCTGCAGCGAGGTGATGCCCTCGGAGGTGCCGGCCACCTTGAAGTCCATGTCGCCGAGGTGATCCTCGTCACCCAGGATGTCGGAGAGGACGGCGAAGCGCTCGTTCTCCTTGATCAGGCCCATGGCGATGCCGGCCACCGGACGGCCGAGCGGAACGCCGGCGTCCATCAGGGCAAGCGAGGTGCCGCAGACGGTCGCCATCGAGGACGAGCCGTTCGACTCGGTGATCTCGGAGACGGCGCGGATCGTGTAGGGGAAGGCTTCCTTGCCCGGC
>SECS01000322.1 GCA_004211435.1 Novosphingobium sp.
TCGTGGACATCGTCGATGTCGGCGGCGGCTTCCCCTCGGTCTATCCGGGCATGGTCCCGCCGGACATGAGCGAATACGCCGACGCCATCCATCGCGGCTTCAACGAGATGCCGGTGTCGGAAACGACCGAGCTGTGGTGCGAACCCGGCCGGGCGCTGGTGGCGGAATCGTCGTCGGTGCTGTGCCGCGTGGACCTGCGCAAGGGCGACGCCCTGTATCTGAACGACGGATCGTACGGCTCGCTGTTCGACGCGACCCACTCGCGCTGGCCCTTCCCGACCAAGCTGGTTCGTGACGGCGAAAGCTCGACGGAACTGAAGCCCTTCCGCTTCTACGGCCCGACCTGCGATTCGATCGACCACATGCCGGGGCCCTTCTTCCTGCCGGCCGACATCCGTGAAGGCGACTTCATCGAGATCGGCATGCTGGGCGCCTATGGCGTGGCCATGTCCACGGGCTTCAACGGCTATGGCGAGCACGATCTGGCCATGGTCGAGGACGCCCCCATGGCTTCGCTCTACGGCCTGGCGCCGCGTTCCATCCCGACCGTGCGCACCACGGCGGAAGAGACCGCGCGCAAGATCGTCCGCCTGTCGCGCCCCAAGGGCAAGGCGGGCCAGCGCAAGAAGTCTCGTCGCTAAGGCGGGGCGCTAAACCGTCACTTTGACGTTCTAAACAGCAGCGGCCCGTCGCTCCGTCCGGGCCGCTGCTTTTCTTGACGACGGGCGCTCACCTGTAAGGGAAACCAAACCGATGAACGCTCCCGTTCAGAAGAACACCAAGGCCGAACTGCTGCAGAACGTCGTCGAGCACGTCGACATCACCAGCTTCGACGCGCGTCCGATCATCGACAGCATGCGGAAGATGAGCTTCTCGTCGCGGGACACCGCCCGTGCCGCCGACATCTTCAACATGGCGCTGGAAGACGCGGAGTGCTCGCCGTGGCTGATCCTGGCCGGCTCAACCTCGGCCGGCGGCTGCATGCACGTGTACCGCGACATGGTGAAGTTCGGCATGATCGACGCCGTGGTGGCCACCGGCGCCTCGATCGTCGACATGGATTTCTTCGAGGCCCTGGGCTTCAAGCACTATCAGGCGGCCGGCGAAGTGGACGACAACGTCCTGCGCGACAACTACATCGACCGGATCTACGACACCTATATCGACGAGGAAGAACTCCAGAACTGCGACCACACCATCCTGGAGATCTGCAACCGTCTTGAGCCGCGCGCCTATTCCAGCCGCGAATTCATCTGGGAAATGGGCAAGTGGCTGTCGGAGGGCAACGCCAAGAAGCCCGGCAGCCTGATCCAGACCGCCTATGAAGAGGGCGTGCCGATCTTCTGCCCGGCCTTCGTCGACTCGTCGGCCGGCTTCGGTCTGGTCAAGCACCAGAAGGAGCGGATCGCCGAAGGCAAGCCGTACCTGATGATCGACGCGGTCGCCGACTTCCGCGAACTGACCGACATCAAGATCGCCGCCGGCGTCACCGGCCTGTTCATGGTCGGCGGCGGCGTGCCC
>SECS01000029.1 GCA_004211435.1 Novosphingobium sp.
GCAACGCACTCCGGGCAGCGCGAAACCGACGGCGCTCAGCGCGCGCGTGCGGGGCGCGCCGTCACACTGTGCAGACACACAAGCCTGCCCTAGCACGCTCATGACGTCCACAACGTCCAGCTCGGGTGGACGGGTGCTTGCTCCGGCGGTGGAGGCGAGCCACATGCCCGCGCGTGGCGGCAGCGCTGATTGCGTCGCCGCCGCCGCCGTAGCAGCAGCAGCAGCTTGTGCGCGCGTGGCATGCACGCGCAGTGGTAGACCAGCGCGTTGTAGCGCATCATCCGTGGTGGCAGGTGTGAGCAGTTGGGACGGTGCGCGCGCGAGGGCGGGGTGCGCGTAGGGTGCGTCGGGAACGATGCGCAGCGCATGCGTAGCGCCCAACGCCTCCAGCGGGCCCCACACCACCACCACGGGTACGCTGCTCATGAACACCATATCCAGGGGCTGTGTACGCTCTTGTTCTGGGGTGGTGGGAAGGGGTGGCGGGGTGTGCGTGCGAGGTGGCGGCGCCTCCGTCGCATCTCCGTCTTCGTGCAGAGAAATGGCCACCACGGGAGGCTCAGCGCCACGCAGGTGCGCGCTCCCATCCATGCGCGGCGTGCCGTCTCCTGGAGACGTGGCATACAGGGACACGTCAACCGCGGCTGCATTGCTGGAATGGGTGCCGCTGCCGCGGGTGGATGCGCACAGCAGACCGTCCAACATCACGACACCCGACGGCTGCAGCGCTGCGGCAGCGCTGCGTCCCGCCACGCCACCCCGCGCCTGCGGATCATGCTGCGTGAAGCTAGCAGCAGCGGAGGGGTCGAGGGTGGCGCACAGTGCCTCGCACTGCGCGTAGGCGGTGCACACGAGCGCCGAGCCGCCGGCCGCCACCACGCGCTTGCCGCCCGACGTGGCGGCGCGCACCGCAGCGAGCGTCAAATTCAGGCGCCGCGCTGCGGTACGCACATCCGCGGCCATGCACTCGCGCGGCAGGCTGACGGTGCATGCGCCCGCGAGGAGGGGAAGGCACAACTGCCACGTGACGGCGCGCAGCACGCTGGAGGCGAACGAGAGGTCCACATCCTCGTGCGTGCGCGCACGCGCCGCGCGCTGCAAATCCCGGCAATCACACACGTACATGTCCCGCGCGCCCAGCAGCGGCTTGTCCGCCGTGGTGGCGGGCGTGCCGAATGGCTGGCCCACGGCCACCGCCTCTGCGCGCACCGCGGGCGCGGCGGCTTGGGACAGACTGTCCTCACTTGGCGCGTCACTCGGCGCGTGCGACACGGCGGGGCCCACGCTGCGCACGCGCCCTGACAGCGTGTGTGTGGAGCCTGATGTGCTGCGCAGCGCGGGCAGCGCGGGGGTGCTCGGCTGCGACGACGCGCCCACTAACATCGGCGCGGGCTGCGGCACGCCGCCACCCCCACCGGCAGCAGCGCTGCAGGCAGCATCCAGCGCGCGCACGCTTGCGGCGGAGGTGACGCACGCGAGGGCTGCGCGGACGCCACTCGCGAGCTGCGCATGGGTGAAGAGGACGCAGTGTACGCCCGCTGCCGAGCCGTCCGCCGCCTCCGTGCGCAGTGCCGTGAGCATGGCCACGCTGGTGGCAAGCGTGGCGGCAGGTGGCAGGACCTGTATGCTTGCCTCTGACGCTGCGTGGGCGGCGTGCAACAAGCGCTGCCAGGTGGTGTATCGCAGTCCGTCCTCCGCGAGGCACGCGAACAGCGGCCGCCCGCCGCCGCCCCCACTGCCGTGCGGCGACGCCAGGCCCGCACGCACGTCACCCGCGCGCCGCGTCGTGCTGTACATGCTGCTGGCGTGCAGACTGGGTGAGTGTAGCATTGGCGTGACGCCGCCGCCACCGGTGCGTCGGCGTAGCGCTGCAGTGTGCGCGGGCGAAGCAAAGCTGCCGGTCCGGATAGTGGTGCGTACTACCATCGGCCAGGTCGTGGGCGTGCCCTACATCGCGCCCGGGTCTTCGCAGCCGGTCGATTATGACTACGACTACGTGTCCTACTCGATGGGCGTGAACTACCGCGTGAGCAATTCCTTCTCGCTGTTCGCTCGCCACAGCCTTGGCGGCCGGGCGGGCGCCGATGCGCTGCTGTTCTCGCCGGCCATCAGCGCGACCTCGGGTGCGCTGTTGAACGAGGACGCAAGTCATGATTCGGTTCGACAGACCGAAGCGGGCTTCAAGTATCGCGACAACGGCGTCTCGCTGAACCTGACCGGCTTCTACGCCACCACCAAGGGTACCTACCTGCCGACGATCGCCGACAGCCTCGGCATCAAGACGCCGACGCTCGTGTCGCGGTCCTACCGCACCTACGGCGCGGAACTCGAAGGTGCCGTACGCCGCGGTCCGTTCAGTGTCACCGGCAGCCTCACCGTCACCGGCGGCGAAATCAAGGCGGCCGAGCAGGCTGCTCTGGTTGGCAAGGAACCGCGTCGTCAGCCGACATTCCTCTACACCCTGACTCCGCAGTTCGACGTCGATCAGTTCACGATCGGCGCCAACGTGCTGGGCCAGACGTCGAGCTATGCCGACGACGTCAATCTCCTGAAGATGCCCGGGTTCACGACGGTCGGCGTGTTCGCACGCTTCCGTCCGGTCGAGCGGATCGAACTGGGGCTCAACGCCTCGAACCTGTTCAACACCAAGGCGATCACCGAGGTGAACACCGGTGGTGGCGCGGTCCCCGCGACCGGTCTCGGCACGGTCCGTACCCTGTACGGCCGTCTGATCTCCGCCTCGGCGCAGTTCTTCTTCTAATCGCGTCAGCCCGCAGGGCTCGACAACAAACCCAGCCCGACGCCAATGTCCCCGGCGTCGGGCATACTCTCGGCGATGACTTCTTCCCCGTTGGCATCGCCGGGAGCCCCTATCTGGCCAATGGTCGTATATGGCGCTCCCGCCATCCTGGCGAAATGCGCGCGCAGGCCATCACTCCAGATACGATTTGGCCAAAGCCATCCCGAAGCGGCATCCGGACGCTGGCGATGGCGGGCATCATCCGGTCATTGCCTATGCAGCGGCCGGGCGCGGGGCTTCGGCTCGCCAAGACGAACGACTGCCAAATCGAGAGGTCGTTGGTGGCGCGGTTCGCTAAGCCCCGTCTCGTTCGGAAGAATGGCTCACAGCCCCCAATTTCTTGGCTCTCCTGGCCGCGGCTCGCGCCTTGCCGGCGCGGCTCCAAATGTCGAAGCGCCGGTTTTCGATCCCTGCACATTCATAGGCCTTGAGGAGTGATCCAAAGCGCGTGGCAAAGAGCTGTGGCGTCGGTGAATCCTCGTCTTCCCGGATGATCTGCGCAGTGACGAAGCCATACTCTTTGTGAAGCCTGCGCAGACACGCAATCAGATCGTCATCGCTGAAACGGCTTGCCAGGCTTGGCCAACGCGGCGTGGTGATCTTGCGCGGCGGTTCGCCGGACCGTCTGGCTTTACCCCGATCGTGGCCGAGCCGCTGGAGTTCCGTGCGGCCATGAGGAAGACCTGCCAGCCGGTAAGCGTCGGTCAGCTTCCCGAAAGCGCGCTGCAGGATGCTGACGCTCGGGACCATTGGGTCGCCGTTGATGACGACCTCGTTCACGTAGCCCAGACGCTCGTAAAGACCACGTAAGCGATCGAGCATTTGTTCCTTTGTGAAGGGTCCTGCTCCGCGCGGGCGCCACCAGCCGTCCGGCTTGTACCCCACTAGCTCATAGAGCCGGAGTATCGACCCGAACTGTCGGCGCAGGACAGTGGTGCTCGGCGTATAGGGGCATTGGTCGATCAGCTTTCCAGTCAGATACCCCTTGGTTCGCAGCAGGCGGGAAACAGCTGCGAGGTTCTCTTCGGGCGGAACAGCGTGCCGACGGATTCGCAGCCGGCGCGCCGCGCTCTCGAACTGGACACGACTGATGATCGGCTCCGTAACCTTGGTTTTGACCAGGGCCTCGGGCGGATTTTTCCGAGCTTTGGATTTTAGCGTCTGGGTTGTGCGATTGAAGACGTAGACGCCGAGCACGAGCTCGTCGGACAGAATGCGTCTAACGCGAGATCCGCTCCAAACGGCCCAGTCTCCTGTGGGAGCTGCCTGCTCGGTAAGATGCCTCGCAATCTTGCTGACGCTCATTCTCTCGCGGGTGTACCAGGCGAAAATATCGCGGATCACCTGCACCTCTTCCGGCGGGCCCACCGCGTAGATGACCCGCTGGTTGTTGAGCGCTTTCGTTTGTCCCCTTTTCAGGGTCTGGATAGGGTTGTCGTGCTCGTCGACGAGCACGCGCGCGAAGCCGAAGCGCCTGGAACCGCCGAGCTTATGCCCGATCTTTGCTTGGAGAAGCTGTGCGTAAAGCACCTTCTGCGACAGTTCCCTGCTGAATTCTGCGGCCTGCAGCCGCTTGATCTGCTTCAAGAGTGCCATGATCGGCGAGCCGTCATTCTCGAACGGCTCCGCGCAGTAGATCACCGGCACCCCGGCTTCGAAGCATATGAATTCGTAGTGGCCGCTTTGATCGAGGTTCTGGAAGCGGCCCCATCTGCTCACGTCCAACACCAGAATGCGTTCGAACGATCGGGCCGGCTTGATCACATCGGCAAGCAAAGCCTGAAGGCCTGGGCGCTCGCGCAATGTCAGGCCGCTCTCGCCTGGGTCCGTGTAGGTCTTGACGATCGCCAGCCCATGTTGGCTGGCGTAAGCTGAAATCGCGCGCGCCTGGTTCCTTATCGAATAGCGCTGATGTTCTTTCGACATACGCAGATATTGCGCCGCCGGTACAAGTGACTGCAGGGGGATGTCGGACATCGCGTCGCTCCTTCATCCATTGCTGCTTCCACATTAACATCGCCAACGGGGCGGCGACAGACAGGTCTTGCGTGGCCCTCGAGCCTGTGTGTCTCTCAGCCTGATCGCCTCCCGAACGACGGCATCGATCTTATTCGGTCCGCCTAGAGGCGGCGGTTCGATCTGCCGCGATTAGCCGGTCCCCGCCGCAGAGAGTCACTGACGCTCGAGCCATGAAAAGCGGACCTTCGAAACCGACCGCAGAGGCCTTCGCCTTGCGGGCGGAGGTCCCATCGCATGACGCCGACCAAGCTCCTCATCGGCCAGATCCTGGTCGTCTTGACCATAGTGTTCGCGAGCATCTGGGCCGGCACGCAGTGGGCGGCGGCGTCGCTCGACTACCAGCCCGAGCTTGGCATCCCGTGGTTCTGGGTCTTCGGCTTTCCGGTCTACCGCCCTTGGGCACTGTTCGCCTGGTGGTACGCGTTCGACGCCTATGCCCCCGAAATCTTCGACGAGGCCGGCGCGATCGCGGCAGTCGGCGGCCTCGTCGGCTGCTGTTCTGCGGTCTTCGGATCGGTCTGGCGCGCGCGGCAACGGGGCAACCTCACGACCTATGGTTCAGCGCGCTGGGCCGATGAAAAGGACATTCGCACGGCCGGGCTGTTCGATGCCGCAGGCGTGTTCCTGGGCCGCATCGGCTCGCGCTATCTGCGCCACGACGGACCCGAGCACGTCATGGCCTTCGCGCCGACCCGCTCGGGCAAGGGCGTCGGTCTCGTCGTCCCGACCCTGCTGGGCTGGTCGGGATCGGCGGTCATTCACGACATCAAGGGCGAGAACTGGGAACTGACGGCGGGCTTCCGCGCTCGCTTCTCGCATTGCCTGCTGTTCAATCCCACCGACGCGCGGTCCGCCGCCTACAATCCGCTTCTCGAGGTCCGCCGCGGCGCTAGCGAAGTCCGCGATGTGCAGAATATCGCCGATATTCTGGTGGACCCGGAAGGGGCGCTCGAGCGTCGAAGCCACTGGGAAAAAACGAGTCATTCGCTGCTCGTCGGTGCGATCCTCCACGTGCTCTATGCCGAGGAAGAGAAGACGCTCGCACGCGTCGCCTCGTTCCTTTCCGATCCGCAGCGGCCGTTCGGCGCGACCCTGCGCGTGATGATGACGACCAATCATTTGGGCACGCCGGCCGCACCCGCGGTCCATCCGGTCGTCGCATCTGCCGCGCGCGAAGTGCTCAACAAGTCGGCGAACGAACGCTCGGGCGTGCTTTCGACGGCCATGTCCTTCCTCGGGCTCTATCGCGACCCTACCGTCGCGGCGGTCACATCGCGCTGCGATTGGCGTATCTCCGACCTCGTCGAGGCGACATCGCCCGTGTCGCTCTACCTCGTCGTGCCGCCTTCGGACATCAGCCGCACCAAGCCGCTGATCCGCCTCGTGCTCAACCAGATTGGCCGCCGCCTGACCGAGCAGCTGCACGCCACCGACCGTGCGAAGGGGGCAGGGCGCCACCAGGTGCTGATGATGCTCGACGAGTTTCCGGCGCTCGGTCGGCTCGACTTCTTCGAGACGAGCCTCGCTTTTCTCGCAGGCTACGGCGTGCGCGCCTTCCTGATCGCCCAGAGTCTCAACCAGATCGAAAAGGCCTACGGCGAGCACAACGCGATCCTCGACAACTGCCACGTGCGCGTCGCCTTTGCGACTAACGACGAGCGGACCGCCAAGCGCATCTCGGACGCGCTCGGCACGGCGACCGAGCAGCGGGCCATGAGGAACTATGCCGGGCACCGGCTCGCGCCCTGGCTCGCCCACGTCATGGTCAGTCGGCAGGAGACGGCGCGCGCGCTGCTTACGCCGGGCGAGGTCATGCAGCTCCCGGCGACCGACGAACTGGTTCTCGTGGCAGGGACGCCGCCGATCCGCGCGAGCAAGCTGCGCTATTTCGAGGACGGGACCTTCACCGACCGCGTCCTCCAGCCGCCGCAGCTCGCCGAGGGGCTCTACGCCGATCGGCCCTCACCGCGCGCCGACGACTGGGCAGGCATGGTGAGCGAACCCGACGAACGGCTCGCGGTCGGGCTCGATGCCGATGGCGAAGTCGCGGACGGCCTGGAGCAGACGCGGCATCCCGCGCATGAGACGGAGCTCGGCAAGAGCGCCGAGATCGTCTCGATCAATCCGCTTGGGTTCGATGACGACGAGATCGATCCCGCCTCGACCCAGCGCGCAATGGACCAGGCTCGTGCGCTCGGCACGGCACAGACGGTCTATGCGCTCGATGCGGCCGATCAGGACCCAGGCGATCTCCAGGTGGAGCTCTGAGCATGGCCGATCGTGTTCGCCATCAGCTGTTCCTGCCGCGTGGGCTCAGCGACCGGCTCGAAACCCTCGCTGCCAGACCCGGCGCGTCGAAGTCGGCGGTCCTGGTCGATGCCTTGACGGCATGGCTCAATCGGGGCGGAGCTTCCGAACTCGAGGATCGCTTCGGCCTGCGGCTTGATCGCTTCTCGATGGGGCAGGGGCGGCTCGAGCGGAGCGACCATATCCTCCAGGAGAGCATCGCCGTGCTGGCGCGCTACCTGCTCGCGGTCCTGCCGCCGCTCGCAGAGAACGATCACGCGGGGCGCGAACTCGCGGCGAGGCGCTTCGAGGCTTTCGTAAACCAGGTCGGCAAGCAGGTCGCAGCCGGGCGGCACACACTCGGTGCGGAATCCGCTTCGGCTTCGGATTCCGGCGAATGAGCGGGGAACTCTCCGCCGAGCGGCGCCGCGCCATGCTGCGCACCGCCATGGGCCCGGCGATCGCCGCGGCGCTGGCTGACCCGCGCGTCATCGAGATCATGGTCAATCCCGACGGCGCGCTACGGCTCGACCGGCTTGGCGAGGGACGCAGCGACACGGGCGTCTATATCGAGGAGACTCAGGTCGGGCGGATCATCCGCCTCGTCGCCTCGCACGCTCGCGCCGAAGTTCACGGCGATGCGCCGATCGTCTCGGCCGAACTGCCGGCGCACAGCGAAAGCCGCGCCGGCGAACGCTTCGAAGGCGTGCTGCCGCCGGTCTCCACCGCGCCGTGCTTCTCGATCCGCAAGCCGGCCGAGCGGCTCTATACGCTCGAAGACTACGTCGCCGATGGGATCATGGCGCGCGAGGCTGCCGACAGGCTGAAGGCCTGCGTCACCCAGCGCTACAACATCCTCGTCGCGGGCGGCACGAGCTCGGGAAAAACCACGCTCGCGAACGCGCTCCTCGCCGAAATGGCTTGGCTCGACGAGCGCGTTATCCTGATCGAGGACACGCGCGAACTGCAGAGCCCGGCGCCCGACACGGTAGCGCTGCGCACCCGGCCCGGTGTCGTCTCGATGGCCGATCTCGTGCGCTCGACATTGCGCCTGCGCCCCGACCGGATAGTCGTCGGCGAAGTGCGCGGGCCCGAAGCGCTCGACATGCTCAAGGCCTGGAACACCGGCCATCCGGGCGGGATTGCGACGGTCCACGCGAACAGCGCCCAGGCTGCGCTCTACCGCGTCGAAAGCCTCGTCCAGGAGGCCGTCGTCACGGTCCCGCGGCGGCTCGTCGCGGAGGCCATCGACATCGTCGTCTTCATCTCCGGGCGCGGTCTTCAGCGCCGGATCGCCAGCATCGTGCACGTGGCCGGGCTCGATCCCGACACAGGCAGCTACGCGCTCGCCGACCTCCTCAGCCTGAAATCCATCGAAGGAGAGTGACCATGTCCATCGTCCGAACGTCCTGGCGTCGTGCCCGTCTCGCTCGTTTTGGGAGCGCCGCGATCGGCATCAGTGTTATGCTGGTTAGCCAAGCCCAGGCGGCCGGCTCGGGCATGCCGTGGGAAGAGCCACTCCAGCAGGTGCTGGAATCGGTGCAGGGGCCGGTCGCGAAGATCGTCGCGGTCATCGTCATCATTACGACCGGCCTGACCCTCGCATTCGGTGAGAGCGGAGGTGGCTTTCGCCGGCTGATCCAGATTGTCTTCGGTCTCTCGATTGCCTTTGCCGCGTCGAGCTTCTTCCTTTCGTTCTTCAGCTTCGGCGGCGGGGCGCTGGCCGCATGAGCGGCGTGGCTCCCGCCGCCACCGGCGGCCACATCGAGGGTTTCGAGGTTCCGATCCACGGGAGCCTCGGATCTGCGATCCTCCTCGGCGGCGCGCCGCGCGGCATCGCCATCCTCAACGGCACGCTCGCCGCGGCCGTCGGCCTCGGGCTGCAGCAGTGGCTCGCTGGGCTCCTCATCTGGGCGGCTGGACACACGCTCGCCGTCGTCGCCGCGCGGCGCGATCCGGATTTCGCGCCCGTCCTCCTGCGTCACCTTCGCCAGAAGGGATATCTCGCATGCTGAGCCTCGCCGAATATCGCAAGACCGCTGATCGGCTCGCCGATCATCTCCCCTGGGTCGCCCTCGTCGCGCCGGGCGTCATCCTCAACAAGGACGGCAGCTTCCAGCGCACGCTGCGCTTTCGCGGGCCCGATCTCGAATCCGCGACAGAAGCCGAGCTCGTCTCGGCCTGCGCCCGGGCCAACAACGTGCTTAAGCGCTTTGGTTCGGGATGGGCGCTCTTCTTCGACGCCGAGCGGCGCGAGGCGGCCGTCTATCCCGAGGGGCGCTTCCCCGATGCCGCGTCTTGGCTGGTCGACGAGGAACGCCGCAGCGACTTCATGGCCGAGGGCGAGCACTACGAGAGCCGTTTCTACCTGACGCTCACCTGGCTGCCGTCGCCCGACAAGGCCGAGGCCGCGGTCCGCTCGCTCGTCGATCGACCCGAGGCATCGCAGGGGCGCGACTGGCGCACGGCGCTGGCCGGTTTCGTCGCCGAAACCGATCGCGCGCTCGATCTCTTCGCGAGCTTCATGCCCGAGATTCGCGCGCTCGATGATGGTGAAACGCTGACCTACCTCCACGGGGCGGTCTCGCCGCGCCGCATGACGCTCGCGGTGCCCGAAACCCCGATCTATCTCGACTGCCTGCTTGCGGACACGCCGCTCGTCGGAGGTCTCGAGCCTCGGCTCGGCGAGACCCACCTGCGCACGCTGACCGTGCTGGGCTTTCCAAACATGAGCCGTCCCGGCCTGCTCGATGCGCTCAATCACCTGGGCATCGGATACCGCTGGGTCACGCGCTTCATCGCGCTCGACAAGAGCGACGCCACCAAGGCGCTCGTCAAGCTGCGGCGCCAGTGGTTCAACAAGCGCAAGTCGCTCACCGCGCTGCTGCGCGAGGTGATGTACAATCAGCCCTCGCAGCTCCTCGACACCGACGCTGACAACAAGGTGGTCGATGCCGATCTCGCGCTCCAGACGCTGGGCGGCGACCATGTCGCTTTCGGCTACCTTACGACGACGATCACGGTCGCGGACGCCGATCGCGCCCGCGTCGAGGGTAATGTTCGCCAGGTCGAGCGGATCGTGAACAGTCACGGCTTCACGACGATCCGCGAGAGCGTGAACGCGGTCGAAGCGTGGCTCTCCTCGTTGCCTGGTCAGGCCTATGCCAACGTGCGTCAGCCACTCGTCCATACCCTGAACCTGGCGCATCTCATGCCGCTTTCGTCCGTCTGGGCGGGACCCGCGCATAACGCCCATCTGGGCGGGCCTCCTTTGCTTCATGCCAGTACCGCGGGATCGACACCGTTCCGCCTGTCGACCCATGTCGGCGACGTCGGCCACATGCTCGTGGTCGGACCGACCGGCGCGGGCAAGTCCGTCCTGCTCGCGCTGATCGCGCTGCAGTTCCGGCGCTATGCAGGTTCGCAAGTCTACATCTTCGACAAGGGCCTCTCCTCGCGCGCGGCCGTCCTCGCCATGGGCGGCGCGCATCATGCGCTCGGACTTGGCGCCGACGGCGGCGATACGCTGGCCTTCCAGCCCTTGCGGCGGATCGACCGGCCGGCCGAACGCAGCTGGGCGGCCGAATGGATCGCGGCGCTGCTCGAGAGCGAGAAAGTGCTCGTCACACCCGCGATCAAGGACGCCGTATGGTCCGCGCTCACGAGCCTCGCCTCCGCGCCGGCCGAGGAGCGTACGCTGACCGGACTCTCGCTGCTGCTCCAGTCGAATCCTCTGCGCGTGGCACTCGGCGCCTATACGCTCGACGTCCCCTACGGCCGTCTGCTCGATGGGTCCGAGCAAAGTCTCGCGTTCGCCGAACTCCAGTGCTTCGAGACCGAGACGCTCATGGGGCAGGCGGGTGTGGTTGCGCCCGTGCTGACCTATCTATTCCATCGTCTCGAAGAACGCTTCGACGGCCGGCCGACGCTGCTGGTTCTCGACGAGGCCTGGATCTTTCTCGACCATCCGCTGTTCGCGGCGCGCATCCGCGAGTGGCTCAAGGTGCTGCGCAAGAAGAACGTCTCGGTTCTCTTCGCGACGCAGAGCCTTGCCGATATCGCCTCGAGCTCGATCGCGCCCGCCATCATCGAGTGCTGCCCCCAGCGGATCCTTCTGCCCAACGATCGCGCGATCGAGCCCCAAGGCCGCGAGGCATACGGGCGCTTCGGGCTCAACGACCGGCAGATCGAACTCATCAGCCGGGCGACGCCCAAGCGTCAGTATTACCTTCAGTCCGCGCGCGGCAATCGCCTGTTCGAGCTGGGCCTGGGCCCGATCGCACTCGCGCTGTGCGGCGCGTCCGATCCGGCATCGCAGGCCTGCATCGACGCCCTGCTCGCCGAGGCCGGCACGGCCGGTTTCGCCGCCCGCTTTCTCTCCGCGAAACGCCTCGATTGGGCGGCGGAACTGCTCGCCGGCTTCCCCGGCGCAGACGCCTGATCTTCCCGCACTTCCCATCCTTCAAGGAGTAGAACCATGTCCGTCCGCTACCCGTTTCGTCGAAATGCCGCCGCTGCCCTCTTGTCTATCGCCTGCACCGGCGGCCTCGGGCTCGGTCTCGCCTTGTCGTCCGAGGCCGCCCACGCGCAGCTCAGCGTGTTCGATCCCACGAACTACTCGCAGAATCTACTGACGGCGGCGCGCACGCTCACGCAGATCAACAACCAAATCCAGTCGCTGCAGAACGAAGCGACCATGCTGGTCAACCAGGCCAAGAACCTCAGCCGGATCGAGTTTCCCGAAGTGCAGGCCCTGACGCGGAACCTCGAGCAGATCGATCGCCTGATGGGCCAGGCCCAGGGTATTCGTTTCGAGGTGTCGGGGCTCGATCAGCAGTTCGCCAGGCTGTTTCCGCGCGGCGCCGGGCTTCCGCTCAAGGCGAGCGATCAGCTTGCGGCGGCGCGCGCGCGGCTCGATGCCGCCCTCTCGGCCCACCAGCAGACCCTGTCGGTCCAGTCGCAGGTCGCCGAAAACGTCGCAGCCGACGCGCGCACCTTGTCGGCGCTCGTCACTAGGAGCCAGGGCGCCGAAGGCGCGCTGCAGGCAAGCCAGGCCACCAACCAGCTTCTGGCGCTCTCGGCCAAGCAGCAGTTCCAGCTCCAGTCCATGATCGCCGCGCAATACCGCGCCGAAACGATCGAGCGGGCGCGACGCGCCCAGGCGGAGATCGACGCGGCCGCCGCGACCAAGCGCTTCCTCGGTACCGGCACGGCCTACACCCCGCTCCCCGCCGGCAAGTAGGCCACCGGATCGGCGACAGCGCGCGCATCGCGTCGCCGAACTGCCGCGGGGCGGGGCGTTCCTCCCGGTTCCGCCTCGCGGCCTTTGTCTCTCTGCGCCGACCAGGACATCGAGCCCGTGAACGATCTCAGCGTCATCGACCGCTTCCTGCAGGATTTCATCCGTTACATCGACAGCGGCTTCGGCCTCCTGGGCGGCGACGTCCATTTTCTGACCGCGACCCTGATCGGCATCGACATCACCCTGGCCGGTCTCTTCTGGGCGCTTGGCGGCGAGGACAATGTGCTCGGCCGGTTCCTGCGCAAGATCCTCTACATCGGGGCTTTCGCGTTCATCTTGAACAGCTTCTCGACGCTCGCCGACATCATCTTCCGCTCCTTTGCGCAGGCCGGACTGACCGCGGGCGGGGCTACGCTTTCTGCGGACGACCTGCTGCGCCCGGGTCGCGTCGCGAACACGGGCTTTTCCGCCGCCTGGCCGCTGCTCGAACAGGCGTCTCAGCTCACCGGCTTCACGACGTTCTTCGACAACTTCCTGACGATCGTGGTCCTGCTCTTCGCCTGGGCCGTGGTCATCGTCGCCTTCTTCATCCTCGCGGTGCAGATGTTCGTCACGATCATCGAGTTCAAGCTGACGAGCCTCGCCGGATTCATCCTCGTGCCTTTCGCGCTCTGGAACCGGACGAGCTTCCTCGCCGAGCGCGTGCTGGGCAACGTGGTCTCCTCCGGCATCAAGGTCATGGTGCTTGCCGTCATCATCGGCATCGGATCGAACTTCTTTGCCGAATTCGATGCCGCGCTCGGCGGCCGGGAGCCCGACATCGGCCAGGCCCTGAGCCTGATGCTCGCGAGCCTTACGCTGTTCGGTCTCGGCATATTCGGGCCGGGCATCGCATCGGGGCTCGTCGCCGGGGCGCCGCAGCTGGGAGCTGGCGCAGCGCTCGGCACGGTCGCGGGCGCGGCAGGCGCGACGATGGTCGCGGGCGGCGCGACCTTGGGCGCCGCTCGTCTCGCCGGCGGCGCGGCGCTCGGCGCCGTCCGCGCCGGGACGACGATGGGTTCGGCCGCGTCGACCGCCTACGGCCTCGGCAAGGAGACTGCCGCGACGCCATCGATGGCGGCGGGTCTGGGTGGCGTCGCGCGCGCTGCGGGCAATGCCGCCCGCGAGCGGGCGTCCAGTGCCCTGGGTCTGGGCGACGCCGCCCAGCGCGGCCGAACCGCAGCCTGGAATGCGCTGAACCGCACGGGCGAGGCCGGCATGCCGGTATCTGCCGATAACGAAACGCCGGCCTGGGCGCGCGCGATGAGATCTCAGCAGTCCGGTCGGCACCACCGCCAGGTGGTCCTTCACGCGCTGCAACAAGGTGACCGCGGCGGTGCCTCTGCAACCCCCGATATCAAGGAAAGGGACGACTGATGATCTTCAAGCGCGCCGTCCAGCGTTACGGACGAACCCCCGAGCCCGAGACGCCCTACCAGCGCGCGGGACAGGTATGGGATGAGCGAATCGGCTCGGCCCGCGTCCAGGCGCGCAGCTGGCGTCTCATGGCGTTCGGCGGACTGGGGCTAGCGAGCGGCTTGGCCGCGGCGCTGGTCTGGCAGTCGCTGCAGAGCAGGGTTAAGCCCTACGTCGTCGAGGTCGATCGCCTCGGCGAGACGCGCGCGGTCGCCGAGGCTGCGAAGGATTACCGGCCGACCGATCCACAAATCGCATGGCACCTCGGGCGTTTCGTTGCGGGCATCCGATCGCGGTCGCTCGATGCGGTGCTCATGCGGCGCGACTGGTTGTCGGCCTACGACTTCGCGACCAAGCGCGGCAGCCAGTTCCTCGACGAATATGCCCGCAGTGCCGATCCCTTTGCGGAAATCGGCGAACTGACCGTGTCGGTCCAGATCACCAGCGTGGTGAGGGCATCCGACAGGTCCTTCCAGGTCAAATGGATCGAGACGACCTTCGAGCGCGGCGCACTAGTCGATGCGTCGCGCTGGACCGCGATCCTGACCGTGGTCTCGAAGCCGCCCGGCGACGCCGACACGCTGCGCAAGAACCCGCTCGGGATTTACGTCGATGCGATCGACTGGAGCCGCGAACTCGACGTGCCCCCGTCGGTGGCAGGCTCTCGCGAGACCGTCGGCCGGCCCGAGCCCCGGCCGGCAATCGCCGGCGAAGACTCAGCGACCACCATTCCGTCGCCGGCCATGCCGGCCAATCCGCAGACAATGGAGAACCGCCCGTGAAGCAGATCCTCTTTCCAGCCGCACTCGCGATGACGAGCGCGGCGATCGCCGCCGAACCTGCTGGGCCCCCGGCATCGAAGGTGGCGAGCACCAATCCGCAGTCCGACGTCGCGACGGCCGCGGTTCCGCAGCAGCCTCGCGTGTCCGCGCCCTTGCGGCACGCCCGGCGTGCGCGGGTGTCGCCGGCCCTCGCCCAGGTCGCGCGCGCCAATCGCTTGGCGACGCAGCAACCGGCGAGCCACGGTTTCGTGGGCGCCGCCCAGATCTATCCGTTCAGCGATGGTGCGATCTACCAGGTCTATGCGGCGCCCGGCGCGGTCACCGACATCGCGCTCCAGCCCGGCGAGGGCCTCATCGCTGTCGCGGCCGGTGACACGGCACGCTGGGTCATCGGCGACACCACCAGCGGCGCGGGCGAAACCAGGCGCACCCATATCCTGGCCAAGCCCTTCGCCGCTGGGCTGTCGACGAATCTCGTGATCACGACCGACCGGCGGGCCTATCTTCTGCAGGTGACGGCGACCGCGCGAACGGCGATGGCCTCTATCTCCTGGACCTACCCGGCGGACGATCTCATCGCGTTGCAGCGCTCGGCCGAGACTGCTGCTTCCGTGGCACCCGTTGCCGGCGCGCTTTCCCTAGACAGACTGAACTTCGACTATCGGCTGACTGGCGACCGGCCGCAGTGGCGGCCTTTGCGCGCTTTCGACGACGGCCGGCAGACTTTCATCGAGTTCGCGCCCACGCTCTCGCTGGGCGAGGCGCCTCCGCTTTTCCTGACCGGATCAAAGGGAGAGGCGGAGCTCGTCAATTACCGCGTGAGCGGCCGCTATTACGTCGTCGACCGCATCTTCCATCGGGCCGAGCTTCGGCTTGGCACGAAGGACGCGAAGGTCGTCCGGATCGAGCGCCTTGCCCGCGGCGATCGCGGAGGCGAGCGGCCATGAGCGAAGACGCTATCCAGCCGCCGGCTAAGCTTGATCCCGAGATCCTGGCGATTCGCGCCCGTCCCGCACGAGCCATCCGCTTCAAGCGCGGTGTGATCGTCGGCTTGGCCGCCGCGGGCTCCGTGAGCCTCGTGGCCGTCGCCTGGCTCGCTCTGAAGCCGCCGGTCTTCTCTGTCGTGGCCGAGCGACAGGAGCTATCGGAACCAGCCCGACGCACTTCGAGCGATGCTCTCAATGCGCTGCCCGCGACCTATGGTGATGCACCCAAGCTCGGGCCGCCGCTTCCCGGTGATCTCGGGCGGCCGATCCTCGCGCATCAGCGCGCCGCGGCCCCGGAGATCGATTCGACTTCGCCGGCTTCGGTGACCAACGCGGAGCAGCAGCGCCAACGTGAGATGGCGGATCTCAAGGCGGCCCGAGAGTCTGGTTTGCTCGCGCAGATGCGCGCGGCTCCAGCGGGGCAGGGCGCAATGGCCGGCGCATCGGTGGCGGAACCGGATATCGCTTCCGCCAATGCGCCCAGCGTTTCGCGGCGCAACGCTGACTTGCGGGACCGGAAGGCGCAGTTCGTGACGAGCCTCGATCGATCCGACGACACCAACTCCTACCGGCTCGCCGCCCCGCCTTCGCCCTTCCTGCTCTCGGCGGGCAGCATCATAAGCGCGAGCCTCATCACGGGCCTGAGATCGGACGTACCAGGCCTGGTGACGGCGCAGGTCATCAGCCCCGTCTTCGATAGTCCGACGGGGCGCATCCTTCTCATTCCCCAGGGATCGAGACTCATCGGGAGTTACGATCACGTAGTCGCGTTCGGACAGCGACGGGCGCTCGTCGTCTGGCAGCGGATCGTTCTCCCGGATGGCAGCTCGCTGCGCATCGACAATGTCCCCGCCACCGATGCCGCGGGTTACGCCGGGCTCGAGGACAAGGTCGACTTCCACACCTTCGCCCTGCTCAAGGGAATCGCGCTCGCGACGCTGCTCGGAGTCGGCTCGGAGCTCACCATCTCGGGCGAGAGCGACCTCGTTCGCGCGCTGCGCGAGTCGACCCAGCAGAACGTGTCGCGCAGTGGTGATCAGCTGACGTCTCGCGCACTCGATATCAAGCCGACGATCACGATCCGGCCCGGTGCCCAGGTACGCCTGGTGGTTCACAAGGATCTGATCCTCGCGCCCTGGACCGGAGGAAATTGACGACGGTGGACCTGAGACTCGCGAAGCTGCCGAACAAGACGCCGGTAAAGATGACCCTCCTGCTTACGCCCCAACTCAATGAAGCTCTCGGCGTCTATGCCGAGCTCTATCGAACCGCTTATGGTCATGAGGCAGCTGTCGTGGATCTGGTCCCGGCGATGCTCGAGACCTTCCTTGCGGGCGACAAAGCCTTCGCGGCGGCTCGCAGGAAATGATGACACCGGTTTCTCATCAGCGGCGCGAAGGCGAACCGCGCGAGCGGACGTAGCGTCATGACGGACGAGACACTCTGGACGGCGAGAGAGCTCGCTCGATTTCTCGGATATTGCGAGAGCACGGTCAGCAGAATGGTGACCCAGGAGCCCGACAAGCTGCCTCCACGGGTTGCGTCGCTGGGTCGCCCGCGATGGGTCCCAGAAGTCGCTCGCGAGTGGGCGAGACAGACCAGCGCGCCTCCTCGGAGCCGGGTCGGAAGACCGCGAAATCAGCGTTGAAAATTGGCTTCAGGCCCGGTGATCTGGCGCGCCCGAAACACGTTCGGTCGCAAACCCAGTGTGCCAAATTGTGCCAAAACCCCGAATTTATCCTTTGTTTTCAAAGGATTTTGGTGCGGTCGAGAAGACTCGAACTTCCACGGGCTTTCGCCCACAACGACCTCAACGTTGCGCGTCTACCAATTCCGCCACGACCGCTAAATCATCGGGCTGCCGAAGCCGCCCGGGTGCGAAGCGGCGCCGTCAGCCCGGCTTCCAGCCGATTTCTGCGATCCGAGCGGTCTTGGGAACGTCGGTCACGGCTTCGTTGACCTCGATCGTTTCGCCAGGGGCCAGCAGGCGCTTGGGCGGCGCGACTTCGTACGAGAAGACGATCTTCTCGCGCGCATCGCGCAGCACGATCAGGATCGTCGGTACCGTCCGGCGGGTCTGTCCGACATTGGTAACCGTCCCGCTGGCGCTGAAGAACTCGGCGCCATTGGGCATCGTGCGGCGATCCTGGCGGTTGGCCGGGAAGTTGAGCACGAGGTCGGGCTGCGCCTCGGCGAATGTCGCTCGCGCGAGCGGCATCCAGTCGGGCAGGCCATAGCGCGCCACGACCGCGACGGCGCCCAGGGCAACGACAGCGAAGAGCGCGGCGGCCATCGTCCACATGCGCAGGCGGTTGCGCCGCGGCTTGAACGGCGGTTCGAATTCGAAGCTCGAGCGGGCCTCGTCGAAGTAGCGGTCACCGCCCTCGTCGGCATAGACCCGCGTGGTCTCCTCGGCGATCGGGCCGAGCGGCGGTTCGGGTTCGGGTTCCGGTACGGCTTGGGGCGACGGCCAGGCCAATCCCTCTGCCGCCTGATCGTCGGGCTCGGCTGCGATGGGCGTGACCGTGGGAGAGTCGACGGGCGCCGGCGGCGTGGCGATCGTCGCGGCCGGAACTGGGGCGGGCGCGACGGGCGGTGCCGGAGGCGGCGGAGCAGGAGGTGGTGACGACGCAGGCGGTGGCGAAGCAGGAGGCGGAGCTGCCGCCGGAGGCTGCGCATCGGCGCCGGACACCAGCGCTTCGGCCGAGGGGCCGTCCTGGAACCAGCTATGCCGACACTTGGCGCATCGTACGGTTCGTCCGTCCACGCCAATCGCGCTGTCCGGAACGACGTAGCGGGTCGAACATGCGGGACACGCGATAATCATGACGCCATTGTTAAACATGCCAGGCCTATGCGCGACAAGGCTTAGGCGGTGGATGGAACGCCGCATTGGCCTTTTTTCCACATGCATAGGTCTGTATAGCCCTCGCCAGACACCGAAGACCCGATCGAAACCGCACAATGAACCAGGCCCCCGACGGCGAAATCGTCCATTTCGACAACGTCGGCCTGCGTTACGGCACCGACCGGGAAGTGCTGAGCGACGTGTCGTTCACGCTTTATCCGGGGAGCTTCTATTTCCTCACCGGCGCGAGTGGCGCCGGCAAGACTTCGCTGCTCAAGCTGCTTTACCTGGCACAGCGCCCCTCGCGCGGGATGATCCGCATGTTTGGCGCCGATGCGATCACGCTGCCGCGCGATCGGCTGCCGGCGCTGCGTCGACGGCTCGGCGTCGTCTTTCAGGACTTTCGCCTGGTGCCGCACCTTTCCGCGGTGGACAACGTCTCGCTGCCGCTGCGCGTCGCAGGAATACCCGAGCGCGATATCGCCAAGCCCGTCGCCGACATGCTCGAATGGGTCGGCCTTGGAGATCGCATGCACGCACGCCCCGCGACGCTTTCGGGCGGCGAACAGCAGCGCGTCGCCATCGCCCGCGCGGTGATCGGCCGCCCCGACCTGCTCGTCGCCGACGAGCCGACGGGCAACGTCGATCCCGACATGGCGATCAAGCTGCTGCGGCTGTTTGAGGCGCTCAACCGCCTGGGCACGACCGTGGTGGTCGCCACCCACGATGTCCATCTGCTCAAGAAGGTGCCGGAATCGCTGATCATGCGGCTCGACAAGGGGCGCTTGTCCGATCCGACGGGAGCTCTACGCTATCCGCCCAAGCGCGCCACGGCGGGCGCGGGCGAGGACGAGGCGTGAACGGAGAAAGCGGCGGCGGAGCGCGAGTGCTGTCCTGGCGGCGGCTGTCGGGGGTCGGCGAGCACGAGCTCGTCCCACAGGCGCGCCTGTCGGGGCCGATGCCCTGGGTGATCGCGATCATGGTGGCCCTGACCGTCATCGCCGCGGCTGCCGGTCTCGCACTGCATAACGCCGCGGACGCCACCAGCGCGGAACTGCGCGGGGGCGTCACCGTCCAGGTCGTCGAGGCCTCGCCCGAGAAGCGCACGCGCCAAGCGCAGGCGGTGGTGCGGAGGCTCGGCCAGATGCCCGAGGTCGAGAGTGTAAGGCTTGTTCCGCAAGACGAACTCGACGGGCTGATCGAGCCCTGGCTCGGCGGCAAGGCCGGGCATGACGACGACGACTACGAGGGCGACGATGCCGCCGCCATTCCGGTCCCGGCGCTGATCGATGCGCGGATCACCGGCGAGGTCACCGAGGCGCGGCTCGCGGCGATCCAGGCGGCCCTGCGTGGCGATGCGCCGGCGGCGCGGGTCGATGCCCAGTCGCGCTGGCTCAAGCCCGTGCTCGATGCGATCGAATCGCTGCAGTGGCTGGCGATCGCGCTCGTCGCCCTGCTGGCGCTGGCGCTGGCCGCCGCCGTTCTGCTCGCGGTGCGCTCGGCGCTCGGCGCCAATCGCGACACGATCGAGATCGTCCATCTGCTCGGCGCGACCGATCGTCAGGTCGCGCGCGTGTTCCAGCGCACTACGGGCATCGATGCCGCGGGCGGTGGCCTGCTGGGCGTGGCGCTGGCGCTGGTCGTCCTGCTGTTCCTGGCGCGACGCTTCGCGTCGCTGGGGGCGGGCATGGTCGACTACGGCGCGCTCGACTGGTTCGACTGGATCGTGCTCGGCCTGGTGCCGATCGCGGCGATCGCGCTGGCGATGCTGACCGCGCGTCTCACGGTCCTGCGCACTTTGCGCAAGATGCTCTAAGACGCGCAGATGATCCGCCGAATCCTGTCCTTCGTGGTGCTCGTCTGGCTGCTGGGCTTCGTCTGGTTCGCCGTGGCGCTGTCGGGACCGGTCGAGGGCGGCAAGAGCGATGCCGTGGTGGTGCTGACGGGCGGTGGCGGACGGATCGGTCGCGGGCT
The DNA here is from genome assembly GCA_004211435.1 of Novosphingobium sp. Lineage (GTDB taxonomy): Bacteria > Pseudomonadota > Alphaproteobacteria > Sphingomonadales > Sphingomonadaceae > Novosphingobium > Novosphingobium anseongense. The sequence continues at coordinate 20,393 of SECS01000029.1, forward strand.
CGAGGCGCTGCAGAAGGGCTGGGCGAAGCGGCTGCTGGTCTCGGGTGTGGACCGCGAAGTGCGGCCGCGCGAGTTCGCGCACGAGTACAAGGTGCCGCCTGCGCTGATGGCCTGCTGCGTGACCCTGGGCTTCCAGTCGGTCGATACGCGTTCGAACGCCAGTGAGACCGCGGACTGGATAGCGTCGCACAAGTTCCGCTCGGTGCGGCTCGTGACGACAGACTGGCACATGCGCCGCGCGGCGATGGAGCTTAGCGCGCAACTGCCCGGTCATGTCGAATTGATCCGCGACGCAGTGCCGTCGCAGCCAACCTTCCGCACCCTGTTCCTCGAATACAACAAGCTGCTCGCGCGGAGCGTTCAGCGACTGGCAGGGATGTGACGATGGCCGATGCGAACCGGACGCGCCCGGGCGACGTGGCGCGCAGCCTGGTGTTCTATCTCGTCTTCTATTTCGGCACGGTGTTCTACGTGCTGGGCTCGCTCGCGGCCCTGGCTTTGGGGCGGCGGGCCTTCATCGCTGCGGTCGATGGCTGGTCCGCGTTCCACCGCGTCTGTGCGCGTTACCTGCTCGGCATTCGGGTCGTGCTCGAAGGCGAATTGCCGACCGAGGGCGTGCTCATTGCGCTCAAGCACGAAAGCTTCTTCGAGGCGATCGACCTGCCTCACATGCTCCACCGTCCCGCGGTGATAGCCAAGGCCGAACTGCTGCGGATTCCGCTCTGGGGTCTGGTGGGGGCGACCTATGGCCTGATCGGCGTCGAGCGCGACCAGGGCGCCAAGGCGCTGCGCACGATGCTGACAACGGCGCGCAAGCTGGTGGCCGAAGGGCGCGTCCTGGCCATCTTTCCCGAGGGCACACGCGTGCCGCACGGCACCCGACCCGAACTGCAATCGGGCTTCGCCGGGCTCTACAAGCTGTTGGCCCTGCCGGTGGTCCCCGTCGCGGTGAACAGCGGCGGGCTCTATCACCGCCGCTGGAAGCGCCAGGGGACGATAACCCTGCGCGTGGGCGAGACGATTCCCAAGGGTTTGCCGCGTGACGAGATCGAGGCGCGCGTGCGCGTGGCGATCAACGTGCTCAACCCCTAGTTGCGCGTGACCCTCACCGATTGGTGATTGAGCTCGGCCCAGCCGTAGCTCGTGAGGAACGAGACGTCGGCGGCATCGCGGCCCACGCCGATCTTGGCCATTTCCTCGGCTTGGGCCATGCCCGTCGGATCGACCAGATACCAGGCGCCGCCAAGGAACACCTCGGGCACCGCATGGAAGTCCTGCGGCTCGACCCCGAGCGCATAGACGCTGGCGAAGCGCGCCGGGATCGCGCTGGCGCGGACGAGCGAGATCAGCAGATGCGCGAAGTCGCGGCAGACGCCTTGGCGCATGACGAAGCTTTCGAGCGCGGTGGTTGCCGACGTGCTGACGCCGGGCTGGTAGGTGCAATGGCTCTGCACCCAGTCGCACATCGCGGCGACCCGCGCGCCGCCGACGAGGCCGCCGAATTGCGCATCGACGAAGTTCTGGAACTGGTCCGATGGACAATAGCGCGATGGCAGCATGTACTGCACCGTTTCGCCGGGGAGCTGGTGTGGCGGCACTACCGCCAGGCTGTGCAATTCCCCGCTGAGACGATGGATCGCGACGGTCGCCGTGTAGCGAACGCGCAACTGGCCCTGCAGCCGCAGCCAGATCCGATCCCCGATCGTGTCATGGCCCGGCACGCGGGCGAAATGCTCGACCGGGCTGATGTCGATATAGGCCTTCTCGACGGTCTGCTCGGGAATCAGCGCGGCCTCGAGCTGGAGCAGAACGTCGGTACGTTCTGCGAAATCGTAGGCGAGTTCCGCCTCGATATTGATTGTCGCGACACCGTTTACCATTCGGCCCCAGAAGAACCGAAACGCGATAAAGTTTCAACGTCTCACTTTTTTAATTCAGATCTTGCCGTGATCGCTGCGGCCGAAATCGGGGCGCGCGTCGTCCTGGCCCTCGGCGATGATCGAGCGGCGGATCGCGCGGGTGCGGCTGAAATGTTCGAACAGCGTATCGCCGTCGCCCACCCGGATGGCCTTCTGCAGCGCGGTCAGGTCCTCGGTGAAACGCTGGAGCATCTCGAGCACCGCGTCCTTGTTCGACAGGAACACGTCGCGCCACATCGTCGGGTCCGACGCGGCGATGCGGGTGAAGTCGCGGAAGCCGCCGGCCGAATACTTGATCACCTCGCTCTGCGTCACGGCCTCGAGGTCCGAGGCCGTGCCGACGATCGTATAGGCGATCAGGTGCGGCAGGTGGCTGGTAACGGCGAGCACCAGGTCGTGGTGCTGCGCGTCCATGATCTCGACGTTGGCGCCGAGCGCTTCCCAGAACTCGACGAGGCCGGTCAGCAGCAGCAGGTTGCTCGGTTCGGGCGGGGTGACGATGCACCAGCGGTTCTGGAACAGCGAGGCAAAGCCCGCGTCGGGACCCGAATTTTCGGTACCGGCCACGGGGTGCGCGGGGATGATCGTATGGTGCGGCAGTGCCTCGCCCAGCGCCTTGGCGACGGCCTGCTTGCTCGAGCCGACGTCGCTGACCAGCGCGGTGGCGGGAATCGCATCGGCACAGGCGCGCGCCGCTTCGCCCATCGCGCTCGGCGGCACGCAGAAGATCACCAGTTCGGCCTCGCGTACGGCTTCGGCGGCAGTCTCGCAGACCTGGTCGACGAGGCTGCGCTCGGCGGCGCGCGCGCGCGTCTCGGGCAGGTGGTCGTAGCCCGTGGTCCGCGCGTCGGGCAGATATTCGCGCACCGCGAGGCCGATCGAGCCGCCTTGGAGGCCCAGGCCGATGATGGCGATGCGCTGGAAGGTCATTGCGCGGCTTCCGCCATCTCGCGCAGACCTGCGGCGATCACGTCCATCTGTTCGGCCGTGCCGATCGTGATGCGCAGGCCGTGCGGCAGGCCCTGGCCCGGCAGCCACCGGGTGATCGTGCCCCGCTCGGCCAGCCCGTTGTAGGCGGCCTCGCCGGTCAGCTTGCCCGCGAACAGGAGCAGGACGAAATTGGCCTCGCTCGGCACGGCGCGGATACCGTGGTTGCCCATGGCCTCGATCGCCGCGACGAAGCGCTTGCGTTCGGCGGCGTTGTGTTCGCGCGAATGCGTGACGAAGGCCTGGTCCTCGACCGCGGCGAGCGCGGTCGCCTGAGCGCTGTTGGACAGGTTGAACGGTCCGCGGATGCGGTTGAGCACGTCGATCACCGCCGGCGCTGCGGTGCCCCAGCCGACACGTTCGCCGGCCAGGCCGTAGCCCTTGGAGAAGGTACGCGTGACCAGCACGTTGCCGTGTTCTTCGGCGAGCGCGAGGCCGCCGTCGTCGTCCTCGGGCGCGACATATTCGGCATAGGCCTGGTCGATCACCAGCAGCACGTCCGCGGGCAGGCCAGCGTGCAGCCGCGCGAGTTCGGCGCGCGGCGTGAAAGAGCCCGTCGGATTGTTCGGGTTGGCGACGAAGACCAGCCGGGTCTTCTCGTTGACCATGGCCAGCAGCGCATCGACGTCGGTGCCGTAGTCGTTGTCGGGCGCGACCACCGGCGTCGCGCCGCAGCGGCGCGCGGCGATGTCGTAGAGCGAGAAGCCGTAGCGGACGTAGAGGATCTCGTCGCCGGGACCGGCATAGGCGCTCGCCGCCACGCTCAGCAGCTCGCCCGAACCCGTGCCGCAGATGATCCGCGCGGGATCGACGCCGTGGACCTTGCCGATTGCGGCGCGCAGCGCATTGCTGTCGGGATCGGGATAGAGCGAGGGCACCACGGCCTGCGCGCGTGCTGCCAGCGCCTTGGGGCTGGTGCCTAGCGGGTTCTCATTGGCCGAAAGCTTCACGAGCGGCCGTCCGTCCTTGCCGGCACTCTTGCCGGGGACGTAGGCGTGGATCTCGGCGATCCAGGGTTTGGGCTGAGGACCGGTCATGCGGCGGGCTTTAGGGCGGCTTTGGCGCAAAGCACAAGCGCTGCGTTTTCGGCACCTTCACAGAGCGGTCAAAATGATGCTTTCTGTCGCCGGGACGCGACGGCTTGGGGGACGAGCATGCGAACGGACGGACTGTTCTGGCGGGCGCTGAACGCGGCGCGCGCGGCTAACCTGGAAGACACGGGCCAAGCGCCGGCGATCGCGGCATCGGCCGGGCTTACCCGACGCCGGATGCTCGGCGCCATGGCCGCCAGCGCGGCTTTGCCCGTGGTCGGCTGCGCGCCATTGCCCACGGCCAGTTTCTCGACCCGCGTCGCGATCGTCGGCGGTGGCCTCGCCGGGCTGATCGCGCTGCGCGATCTGCGCAAGGCGGGGATAGAAGCGACGCTCTACGAAGCGCGCAGCCGGCTCGGCGGGCGGGTCTCGACCTATCACGGCGGTCCGGTACCGGCCGACGACGGCGGCCAGTTCATCAACGGCGATCACGACGATATCCTGGCGCTGGCGCGCGGGCACGGGCTCGAACTGATCGACCGCGCGCCGCTGGCCGGCAGGACCCTGCTCGTCGATCAGTATTGCCGGGTGCTTTCGGAAGACCAGCTTGCCGAGGACCTGCGGCCATTGGCGGCGGCAATTGCCGCCGATGCCGCGGCGATCGATGCCGATGCCGGCGCCCTGGCCGCGCTCGATGCGATCTCGGTCAGCCAGTACCTCGATCGCCACCACAACGCGGTGAAGCCCTATGTCCGCGCGCTGATGGAAGCGACGATGCGCACCGAATACGGCCAGGATCCGGCCCAGGCCTCGGCCGTCCAGCTCATCTGGAACCTGCCCCAGGTCGATGGCCGCCAGCTGCGCGTGATCGGTTCGAGCGACGAGCGCTACGTGCTCAAGGGCGGTTCGGGCAGCCTGATCGAAGCGCTGGCGCCCGAGCTGATGCCGCATGTGCATACCGGGCATGTGCTGGAATCGGTGCGGCCCTCGGAAGCCGGCGCGCGCCTGCGCTTCGCCGGCGGAAAGGTCGTCGAGGCAGAGCGCGTGATCGTCACCGTGCCCGCGCCATTGCTGCGCACGATCGACTTCGGCGCCATGCTTCCGCCGATCTGGCAGCGCTACGCGGCCGAGATCGACAACGGCCGCAACGAGAAGCTCAACGCCGCCTACCACGGCAAGCCCTGGGAAGGCTCGATGGGCCGGGCGGGCGACGTCTGGCCGCTGGCCGGTGGCTTCGCCGAGGGCTGGGACGCGACCACCGTGGCGGGCGACACCGGCCTGATGACCTTCTTCATGGGCGGCGCGCAGTGCGCGGCCTCGACCAAGCACGATGCCGCGCGCCTGCGCCGCGATTTCGAGACCGTCGTCGGCGCGGCGGTACCCGGTCTGACCGAGGCCGCGACCACCTGGCAGCGGCGCACCAACTGGAGCAACGACCGCTTCGCGCGCGGCTCCTACGCCTGCTTTCGACCCGGCCAGCTCACGCGTTATGCCGGGCTGTTCTGGCTCGAGGAGGCGGGCAAGGCGGTGCAGAGCCCCACGGTCGGGCCGCTGGTCTTCGCCGGTGAACATCTGTCCGATGCCTGGCCGGGCTTCATGAACGGCGGCGCGCAGACCGGCCGGTTGGCGGCGCAGGCCGTGCTCGGTTCCTGACCTCATTGACAGCAGGCGGGACCTCCCCCAAGTCCGCACATCCTATGGCTACTGCCGCCGTCATCGCCGCCAGCGAAGTGCTGGAACTGACCGAACCGCTGCCGCTCGATTGCGGCCAGCAGCTCGAAGGCGTGCGCATCGCCTACGAGGCTTATGGCAGGCTCTCCCCGGCACGCGACAACGTCGTGCTGATCCAGCACGCGACGACCGGCGACCAGCACGTCGCCAGCCCGCATCCCAAGACCGGCAAGCCCGGCTGGTGGGATCGCATGGTCGGCCCGGGCAAGCCGATCGACACCGACCGCTTCTTCGTGCTCTGCGCCAATGTCCTGGGCTCCTGCATGGGATCGACCGGGCCGGGCAGCCTCGCGCCCGACGGCAAGCCCTATGCCATGCGCTTTCCGGTCATCACGATCCGCGACATGGTCCGCGCGCAGGTGGCGCTGCTCGACACGCTCGGGATCGACAAGCTCTACTGCGTCGTCGGCGGGTCGATGGGCGGCATGCAGTCGCTAAGCCTCGCCGCCAACTGGCCGCATCTGCCCGAACGCATCATGGTCATCGCCGCCACGGCGACGATGCCGGCGCAGAACATCGCCTTCCAGGAGGTCGGTCGCCAGGCGATCACCGCCGATCCCAACTGGCAGCAGGGCGCCTATTACGGCACCGGCAAGGCGCCCGACGCCGGCCTCGCGGTCGCGCGGATGGCCGCGCACATCACCTATCTGTCCGAGGCCAGCCTGACCGAGAAGTTCGGCCGGCGGCTGCAGGACCGTGCCTCGAAGACCTTCGGTTTCGACGCCGATTTTCAGGTGGAAAGCTACCTGCGCCACCAGGGCGCGAGCTTCACCAACCGCTTCGACGCGAACTCGTACCTCTACATCACGCGCGCGATGAGCTATTTCGACCTCGCCGAGGAGCACGGCGGGCTGCTCGCCGACGCCTTCCGCGCCAGCGACGCACGCTTCTGCGTGATCAGCTTCGACACCGACTGGCTCTATCCGACCGAGCTCTCGCGCAAACTGGTGCACGCGCTCAACGCTTCGGGCGCGCAGGTCAGTTTCGTCGAGCTTTCGGCCCCGTTCGGCCACGACAGCTTTCTGCTGGAAGTTCCCGCGCTCGACCGCGTCATCGCCGGGTTCCTCAGCCGATGAGAGCGCTCCCCGCGGGCTATGTCCTGGTCGACGATCGCGATCGTATCGATGCCGTTGCCGCCCATGCCTATCTGACGCGATCCTATTGGGCCGAGGGCATTCCGCTCGAGACGGTCGCGCGCTCGATCGCCGGTTCGCTCTGCGTCGCGATCCAAAGCGACGGACGCCAGGTCGCCTTCGCGCGAATCATCAGCGACTATGCGACCTTCGCCTATCTGGCCGACGTCCACGTCATCGAGGAGCACCGCGGGCAGGGGCTGTCGCACGTCATGGTCGAGCACTTCCTCGCGCATCCGCGGCTGCAGGGACTGCGGCGCTGGGCGCTGTTCACGCTCGATGCCCACGGGCTCTACGAACAATACGATTTCTCGCGCTATCCCCATCCCGAGCGGGTGATGACGCGCGACGACCCGGACGTGTACCGATGACAGAACTCCGCCCCGACCTCGCGCTGATCGCGCAGAACGTCGCCAAGGGCACGCGCGTGCTCGATGTCGGCTGTGGTGACGGCACCCTGCTGCAGGTGCTGCGCGACGAACGCCAGTGCCAGGTCAACGGCATGGAGATCGATCCGGGCGACGTCGCCGAATGTGTCGGCAAGGGGCTGTCGGTGATCCAGGGTGACGCCGACAAGGACCTCGCCTTCTATCCCGACGGCGCTTTCGACTATGCGATCCTCAGCCAGACCTTGCAGACGACGATGCGCCCAGACCAGGTGATGGAGGAATTGTTGCGTATCGGGCGGAAGGCTTTCGTTTCCTTCCCCAATTTCGCGCACTGGCGGGTGCGACTGTCGCTGCTGTGGGGCGGGCGCATGCCCGTGACGCGGCTGCTGCCCGTGGCTTGGTACGAGACGCCGAACATCCACCACCTGACCGTTTCCGACTTCCGCGCCTTCGTCGAGGAGCGCGGGATCAAGGTCGAGGAAGCCTGGTACCTGTCGGGCGATCGGCTGCGCGGCACCAGCGTCGCCAACTTTCGCGCCGAGCACGCGATCTTTCTGCTGTCGCGCTCATGAAAAAACCTCCCCGAGCGGATCGGGGAGGTTCTGAAAGCCGGTAGCCGGTCGGCTCAGCCGATGGTCAGTCCGTGGTAGACGGCCAGCTTGTTGCCATCGGGATCACGCAGATAGGCGCCGAACTTGCCGCCGGTCTGCGGCTTGGGCTCGGGCTTGCCTTCGCAGGTGCCACCGTTGGCGATACCGGCATCGTACCAGGCCGAAACCTGCTCGTCGCTGTCCGCGGCGAAGAGGATCGTGCCGCCATTGGCATGGGTCGCCGGCTGGCCGTCGCGTGCCGGCCCGACCGCGAAGTTCGGGCCGCCGGGGATCTTGTACATGATGATCGGATATTCGGCCGGCATCGACGAGGGCGGCAGGCCGAGCGCACCGAAAGTGGCGTCGTAGAAGGCGCGCGACTTGGCGAGATCGTTGGTGCCGAGGCGGAGATTGAGCAGGTTCATGAGATCGTTTCCTTACTGGCCGAGCGGATACATCGCGCAGAGCTTGTTGCCGTCGGGATCGCGCAGATAGGCGAGGTGAAGCTTGGCGAAGCCGAGGTCGCGCGGGCCGGGGGCGTCCTCGCAGCTCGCGCCGCCGTTGGCGACGCCGGCGGCGTGCCAGGCGTCGGCCTGCTCGGCACTGGCCATCTGGAAGCCGATCGTGCCGCCATTGGCATGCGTCGCGGCCTCGCCGTCGATCGGCTTGGTCACCATGAAGTTGGCGCCGTTGTGCGCATAGGCCAGGCGGGTGCCCATATCCATGCCCGGATTGCCGCCGATCGCGCCGAACAGCGCGTCGTAGAAGGTCTTCGATTTTTGAAGGTCGTTGCTGCCGACGACCACGTGCGTGAACATGGAACCTCTCCCGTTTGTTGTGATGCGGTGCGGTTTCTATCGGCGCGGGGGCCGCGGTCAATGGCTCATTGCCGTCTGTCGCAGACCGCGTTCAGGCGAGGTCAAACTGGGCTATCCTAGGGCGTGCCTTCGTCGATTCGCCCGTTAATTCGTTACGCCGGGAAGGACCTTGCCATGCCGCGTCTCATGCCGCGCCGCAGTCTGCTTTCGACCGTTTCGCTCGTCGCCCTCGCGTTCGCGCCGCTGCCGGCCTTCGCACGTGACGATGCGGCCGGCGATGTCGCCAAGCAACTTTCCGATCCGGGCAACCAGGTCGCGGCGACTGTCGCCCTGACCGCGCTTAGTGAAGCCCTGCTCGACATAAGGATAGAGCCGTTGCGACGCGCCCTGGGCGCGATCGGCAGCGATCGGGCCGACGATCTGCCGCCTGACGCGCGGCTGCGCGATCTCGCCGGTCCGGGCGCGCGTGACCTGCCCGGCGACATCGGTCGGACGGTGCCGAAGACGATGGGGGCCGCCGCCGGGATGGCCGGTGCCGTCGGCGAAATGCTGCCCGAACTCCAGGCCGCGATCGACCGGATGAAGAACGCGCTTCCCCAGAACTAGGGCCGGCCACTTTTCCACCCGAATTCGCCGCCATCCGGACTCGCTCCGGGTGGACGCCGCGCACCCGCTTAGGCATTACGACCGGCATGTGGCAGCTCCATCAATTTCCGCTGTGCCCGTTCAGCCGCAAGGTCCGTCTGCTGATGAGCGAGAAGGGCATCGGTTACGAGCTCTGGCGCGAGAGCCCCTGGGAAGGCCGTGACGAATTCCTGGCTATGAACCCGGCCGGGCGCACCCCCGTGCTGCACGATGCCGCGCGCGGCGTGACGCTGTCGGACAGCCGCGCGATCTGTGAATATTTCGAGGAAACCGTCGATCGCAACCCGATGATCAACGGGACCGCGGTCAACCGCGCCGAGATTCGCCGGCTGGTCGCGCTGTTCGACGAGAACTTCTACGGGGACGTCACCGCGCCGCTGCTCCACGAGCGGATGAAGAAACGGCTGGTCTATCGGCTTTCACCCGATTCGAAGATGCTGCGCGAGGCGATGAAGCTGGCGCACGAGCACCTCTATTACATCGACTATCTGATCGATAACCGCCCCTGGCTGGCGGGAGCGACGATGAGCCTGGCCGATCTCGCCGCGGCCGCGCAGATCTCGGTGGCCGACTACCTCGGCGGCATCGACTGGTCGGCGCACGAGCAGACACGCGGCTGGTATTCGGTGTTCAAGAGCCGGCCGAGCTTCCGGCCGCTGCTGTCCGAGCGGATGGAAGTGATCCAGCCGCCGAGCCACTATGCGGACGTGAACGCCTGATCCTCGATCCTCCCCGCAAGGGGAGGACCTGCTCGTTATCCAGCCTTGGCCTTCGCGCCGAACCGGCCAAAGCGGCGGTACTGGACCAGCCAGCGATCGAGGAACAGGCCGAGCGGGCGCGGCGTGATGCCGAGTGCGCGCAGGCCCGGCATCGCGCCGTTGGCGACATTGCCGGCCTTGAGCAGCGCGTACTGGTCGCTGGTGATCGGTGCGCCGGGCAGGAAGCCCAGGCTCGCGATCGCCGATCCGACGAAGTCGGGCAGTTCGATCAGCCAGCGGTCGCGGCCCTGGGCCGCGGCGATGCGCTGGTTGAGCTCGAGCACGGTCAGCACCTCGGGACCGGCGATCTCGTAGGTCTTGCCGCCGTGCTTGCCGGGATTGGCAAGGGCGGAGGCGACGGCTTCGGCCGCGTCGTCGACGAACAGCGGCTGAAGCTTCGCCTCGGGCGCGAAGACCGGCATCGCCGGGACCGTGGCGATCAGGCGCGCGAACATGTTCACGAAGTTGTCGTCGGGACCGAACAGGATCGACGGGCGTAGCACCGTCGCCGTCGGGAAGGCCGCGAGCACGGCCTCCTCGCCCTCGGCCTTGGTCCGCGCATAGTCGATCTTCGAATCGGTCTGGGCGCCGATCGCCGAGACATGGACGAAGGAGCCGACGCCGGCGGTGCTGGCAGCGGCCGCGATCTTACCAGCGCCACGGCCCTGGACCGCGTCGAGATCACCGGTGAAGGCACCGACCAGATTGACCACGGCATCGGCGCCCTGGAAGGCGGCGGCCAGGCTGGCCGGGCGCGTGACGTCGACGCGCAGGAACTGGACCTGGCCGAGATTGGCCTGGGTGCGCGAACGGAAAGCGCGTTCGGGATGGCGGCTGGCGATGCGCAGGCGCGCGCCACGCGCGAGCAGCTCCTGCACCAGATGCTTGCCGAAGAAGCCGCTGCCGCCGAGCACGGTCACCAGCTTGCCGCGAAGTTCCTTGCCGTCGCTTGCCATTTCGTTCGATTCCAAAGCGTATTGCGTTGCCGCCCCTTTGCACGCAGCCGCGCAGCCGCGCAACCGTCGGCGCAATGCCCGGGGCGATCGACCGCGTTCCAGACTCGACGTCTCGCCAAAGCGCGGCGGGCGTGCCAAGGCGCCGCCAGCCGATGGACCAAGCCTATCCCCCCGCGCTGCGCCGCAACCTCATCACGCTGTTTGCGCTGTCGGGAGCGTTTATGACGCAGCTCGACGCGACGATCGCGAATGTCGCGCTGCCGCATATGCAGGCCTCGACCTCGGCCTCGCGCGAGCAGGTCACCTGGGTGCTGACCTCCTATATCGTCATGGCCGCGACATTCACGCCGCTGTCGGGCTGGCTGGCCGGGCGGATCGGCCGCAAGCGCGTGTTCCTCGGCTCGATCGCGGGCTTCACGATCGCCTCGGTGCTCTGCGGTGCGGCGGTCAACCTCGACCAGCTGATCGCCTTCCGCCTGCTCCAGGGCATCATGGGCGCCTCGTTGCTGCCGATGAGCCAGGCGATCCTGCTCGACATCAACCCGCCCGAGAAGCACGGCTCGGCCATGGCGATCTGGGGCATGGGCGCGATCCTGGGGCCGATAGTCGGCCCGCTCGCGGGGGGCTGGCTGACCGACAACTTCAGCTGGCGGTGGATCTTCTTCATCAACGTTCCCGTCGGCATCGCCGCTTTCGTCGGATTGATCGGCATCCTCGACGAAACGCGCGACAAGGTTGCCAAGCGGCTCGACCTGACGGGCTTCGCGCTGCTCGCGCTCGCCGTGGCCTCGTTTCAGCTCATGCTCGATCGCGGCCAGATCTGCGACTGGTTCGCCTCGACCGAAATCTGGATCGAGGCGACGATCGCCGCGGGAGCGCTCTATCTGTTCGTCGTCCATTCGCTGACCACGGCGCGGCCCTTCGTCGATCTGGGCATGTTCAAGGATCGCAACTACGTGATCGGCAACCTGCTCGGCTTCTTCCTCGGCGGGCTGATGTACGGGGTAATCGCGCTGACCGCGCCGATGCTGGCCGAGTTGATGAACTATCCGATCGAACTCGTCGGCCTCGTCACCGCGCCGCGCGGGATCGGCACCCTGATCGCCATGCCGATCGCCGGACGGCTCAGCGGCAAGGTCGATGCGCGGATCATGCTGTTTATCGGCCTGGCCTTCTGCGGTTGGTCGATGGCGCTGCTGTCGGGCTCCTCGCTCGAGATGGACAGCGAACTGGTGATCGTCTCGGGGGTGATCCAGGGCTTCGGCGCCGGCCTGATGTTCGTGCCGATCACGATCACGGTGTTCGCCACGCTTGCCCCGCGGCTGCGCAACGAGGGTGCGGCGTTCAATTCGCTGATCCGCAACCTGGGCGCTGCGGTGTGGATTTCGGCGCTGCAGATCCTGACGATCCGCAACGAGGCGACGGTCCATTCGCGGCTGGCGGAAGGGGTGCGGCCGGACAACCCGGCGATGGGCCTGCGCGCGCCCGATTTCGATTTCGGCGTCACCGAATCGATCGCCATGCTCGATCGCGAGATATCGCGGCAGGCGTTGATGGTGTCCTATATCGATTCGTTCTGGCTGATCTTCCTGGCCTGCCTGGTCGTGGCGCCGCTGGTGGTGATGCTCAAGAAGCCGCGCCAGGGCTGACGGAGCCGATGCCGCCGTGTAAGCCCGCACGATGAGCGGCCTCTACTTCGCCTTTCTCTGCGTCCTCGTCGCGGGCCTCGGCGCGCGCGACCAGACGACCGTGGCGGCGCTGTCAGCACGCCAGGGCTCGCGCCCGGGCGTGCTGCTGACGGGCATTCTGGTGAGCTTAGCGACCGCCGCCTTCGCGGCCTGGGCGGCCTATTTCACGATACCCCTGCTCGTGCCCAAAGCGCGGCTGGTCATGGCGGCGATCGCGCTCGCGTTGGCCGCGGGCGAATCGCTGTGGCCTTTCGCGACGCGGCGGATGGAGGAGCCGACCGCCTCGCTCGGCGCGCTGGCGATCGTGCTGCTCGCGCACCAACTGACCGATGCCGCGCGCTTCCTGATCTTCGCGATCGCCGTGACTTTCGCGGCGCCGGTCTCGGCCGGGATCGGCGGTGCCGCCGGGGCTGCGGTGATGCTGGCGGCGGGCTGGCTGCTGCCCGAAACCTTCGCCGATCGTCGGGTGCGCGCGGCGCGTCGAGCGATGGGTGCGGTACTTCTGCTCGCCGCGCTGGTCGTGTTCTTTCAGGCGATGACGTCCTGAGCTAAGCTCGACGTCATGGCCGAAATCGAGATCATCGCCGACGCGTCCGACGTCGAAATCGCCACCTGGCTGCTCGAGCGGCTCGAAGCCGCGCTGACGCTCGATCCGGGGGAGGTCGCGATCTCCGTTCCTGGCGGCTCGACGCCGTTCCCGATCCTCGCCGAGCTCGCGCATGCGCCGCTAGACTGGAGCCGTATCGCCGTCTGGCCCGGCGACGACCGCGTGGTCGAGGAAAGTCACGCGGCGAGCAACGTCGGCCGTATCCGCGCGCTGCTCGAACCCGCGGGCGCGCGGATCGTGCCGCTGGCCGAGGATGCGCGGCCGCCGCATTTCGCGCTGGTCTGGCTCGGCATGGGCGGCGACGGGCATGTCGCCTCGTTGTTCCCCAACACCGACCCGCGCGCCGACGATTCCGCGCGCCTGCGCCGCCTGACCCCCGATCCGCTACCGCCCGAGGCACCGTTCGACCGGCTGAGCCTGACGATTCCGGCTCTGCTCGATTCGGATCGGCTGCTGTTCGTCATCCGCGGTGCCGACAAGCGTGCGCTGTTCGAGGAGGCCGGGGCGGGGGGCAACGACCTTCCCGTCGCGCGGCTGCTGGCCGCGGCGGCTCAGCCGGTGACATGCTTCACCTGATACCCCGGCCACTGCATCGCACGGCCTATCGCCTGGCACATGCGCTGCGCGTAGTCTGGTGGCGGCTGCGTCGTCCGCGCATCCACGGCTGCCGCGTGCTCGCCTTCGATGCGGCGGGCCGCGTGCTGCTGGTCCGGCATTCCTACGGCTCGGGCAACTGGATGGCGCCGGGCGGAGGCCTGCGACGCGGCGAGGATCCGCTGCTGGCGGCGGAGCGCGAACTCGGCGAAGAAGTGGGGTGCATGCTCGAAGGCCCCTGGCTGCTGGCCGTCGTCGAGGAGCCGTTGAGCGGTGCGACCAACGTGGTCCACCTTGTTGCCGGCAGGCTCGCCGGCACGCCGCGACCTGATGGCCGCGAGATCGTCGAGGTCGCCTGTTTCGCGGCCGATGCGCTGCCCGCGCCGATGCCGGAGCTGTTGCGCAGGGATCTGCCGGGGTGGTTGGAAACCATCGAATCCTCCCCGGTACGGGGAGGTGGCAGCTCGCAGGGCTGACGGAGCGGGCTCTCGGCCTAGCGCTGCGCTAACCGAGATACCCCTCCACCACGCGCTGCGCGCGGCCCCCCGCCCCGTGCGGGGGAGGACTACAACAGCGACAACTGCCCGTCCGGCCGCTCTTCCGGCACCTCCTTCTCGCCATCCATCGCCGAGAGCGTGAGCCCCATCAGCCGGATGGGTTGGGGCAGGGGCAGCACCTCGTCGAGCAGAGCGTGGCCGATCTGCGTGAACTCGCGGCGGTCGGCCACCGGCCGTGGTAGCGATTTGGCGCGCGTGTGGCTGGTGAAGTCCGAATGCTTGAGTTTGAGCGTCACGGTCCGTCCCTTGGCCTCGGCGCGCTCGATCCGTTCCCAGATGATCTCGATGATGTTGTCGAGCGCCTCGCGCAGCATCGGACCCGACGACAGGTCGCGGTCGAAGGTACGTTCGGCGCCGAGCGACTTGCGCGGCCGGTTGGCCTTGACCCGGCGCAGGTCGATGCCGCGCGCGGCGCGATAGAGATAGTCGGCAAAGGAGCCGAAGTTGGCGCGCAGGAAGGCGATGTCCTTGGCGGCGAGATCGGCGCCGGTCTCGATGCCCAGCTTGCTCATCTTCTCGGCACCGCGCGGGCCGACGCCGTGGAAGCGGCGCACGGGCAGGCCGGCGACGAAGTTCACGCCCTCGCCCGGGCGGATCACGCAGATGCCGTCGGGCTTGTTCTGGTCGCTGGCGAGCTTGGCGAGGAACTTGTTGTACGAAACCCCCGCGCTGGCGGTCAGTCCGCCGGTCTCCTCACGAATGCGCGCGCGGATCAATTCGGCGATCCGCGTGGCCGAGCCGATCCCCTTGAGGTCGTCGGTCACGTCGAGATAAGCTTCGTCCAGCGACAGCGGTTCGACGTGGGGCGTATAGTCGTGGAAGATCGTTCGGATCTGCTGCGACACCGCGCGGTAGACGTCGAAGCGGGCCTTGCGGAAGATCAGGTTCGGGCAGAGCCGCGCTGCCGTGACCGAGGGCATGGCCGAACGCACGCCGAACCGACGCGCCTCGTAGCTCGCCGCCGCGACCACGCCGCGCGCGGCCGATCCGCCCACGGCTACCGGCTGGCCGCGCAGCGACGGATCATCGCGCTGCTCGCAGCTCGCGTAGAAGGCGTCCATGTCGACGTGGATGATCTTGCGCAGCCCCGGCGCGAGTTCATCATCGTCTTGGTCGTCGTCGGCGCTCATGGCGTCAAGGTAGCGATCATCGCTCCGCTCGCGAGGTTTTTTGCGGCGCTTGCCCTAGCCATTGCGCTCCCCATCCGCCACATAGCCCCGGCATGTCCTCCCCCAGCACCCAACCTTTCGCCATGGGCGGACGCGAGTTCGTCGCGATGATGGCTTCGCTGCAGGCGCTGCAGGCGCTGGCGATCGACGCCATGCTGCCCGCACTCGGCGTGATGTCGCACGACCTCGGCGTCGACGGCTCGAACGAGCGTCAGCTGATCATCGGGATCTTCCTGATCGCCTCGGGGCTCGGCTCGCTGTTCCCTGGTGCCTTGGCCGATCGGTTCGGGCGGCGCCCTGTGCTGTTCGTCTGCGTCGGCGGCTATGTGCTGTTCAGCCTTGCTGCGGCGCTGGCCCCCACGTTCGGCGCCCTGCTGGCCATGCGCGCCTGCGCCGGCGTGCTGTCCTCGGGCATGATCGTCGTCAGCTCGGCGACGATCCGCGATCGCTTTTCGGGCGACAAGATGGCGCGCACCCAATCGCTGGTCAGCGTCGTCTTCATGATCGTGCCGATGGCCGCGCCGACGCTGGGCCTGGCCGTGCTCGAACTGTTCGGCAACTGGCGCTGGGTCTTCGGTATCATGGCCGGCCTCGGCGCCGCGGTCTTCGTCTGGGCTTGGCTGCGTCTGCCCGAGACCTTGCATCCCGAATTCCGCCAGAAGATCGATGTGCGCGCGATCGCCGGCAACATGCGCATCGCCTTCACCACGCGTTCGGCCATCGGCTATGTCTTCGCGCTGGCGCTGATCCAGGGCGCGTTGTTCGGCTATATTAACTCCTCGCAGCAACTCGTTGCCGAGCACTTCGGCGCAGGCGACCTGTTCCCGCTGGTCTTCGGCGGCATGGCCATCGCCATGGCCATGGCCAACCTGACCAATTCGCGCATCGTCATGCGCTTCGGCGCGCGGCGGGTGTCCCACGCCGCGGTGATCGCCTATATCATCCTCGGTGCGACCCAGCTATTCTTCGCCTCGGGGGAGGATGAGACAATCTGGCAGTTCATCCCGATCATGACCTTGAACCTTTGCGTGATGGGCTTCATCTCCGCGAACTTCTCAGCCATTGCGCTGCAGCCTTTCGCGCGGATCGCCGGTGCGGCCGCCTCGCTCCAGGTGTTCCTGCGCATGGTGATCGGTTCGGTGCTCGGCGCCTTGATCGGCCAGGCCTATGACGGATCGGCGCGCCCGCTGGCCGTGGCGCTGGTCGCTGCGGGCGTGGGCTGCCTGCTGCTGGTCATGTTCAGCGAGCGCGGCAAGCTGTTCCGCCGCCTACACGGGCAGGTCGAGCAGGCTTGATGCAGACCGTCTACGATCTCGCGGTAATCGGCGGCGGGGTCAACGGTGCGGGCATCGCGCGTGATGCCGCCGGGCGTGGGCTCAAGGTGCTGCTGCTCGAAGCGAACGACCTGGCCAGCGGCACGTCATCGGCCTCGACCAAGCTGATCCACGGCGGCCTGCGCTATCTCGAGCACCGCGAGTTCGGCCTGGTGCGCGAGGCGCTGGCCGAGCGCGAGGCGTTGTGGAAGATCGCGCCGCACATCATCCACCCGATGCGCTTCGTCCTGCCCTATGTCGAAGGCCTGCGGCCCAAGTGGCTGCTGCGGTTAGGGCTGTTCCTTTACGACCACATCGGCGGTCGCAGGAAGCTGCCGACGACGCGGACGATCGATCTGCACCGTCATCCGGCCGGGGGGCCGCTCAAGGCCGGTTTCGCCACGGGTTTCGAATATTCGGACGGCTGGGTCGACGACGCGCGGCTGGTCGTGCTCAACGCGCTCGACGCCTACGAGCACGAGGCCGAGGTGCTGACCGGCGTTCCGGTTCTCGCCGCCTTCCGCGAGGAGAACGGCTGGGATCTCAAGACCCAGGTCGGCCACTTCCACGCCCGCGCCCTCGTCAACGCCGGCGGTCCGGCCGTGCTAGACGTGCTGCGGCTGGCGGGCGAGCGGCCCGACTATGCGATGCGGCTCGTGCGCGGATCGCACATCGTCGTGCCGGCGCTGTTCGACCACCCTTATGCCTATTTCTTCCAGCTGCCCGACGGGCGCATCTTCTTCGCGATCCCCTATGAGCGCGACTTCACCCTGATCGGCACCACCGACGCCGATCATGCCGGGCCGCTCGACGCGATCAAGGCGAGCGCCGAGGAGATCGACTACCTTTGCGAGGGCGTGAACCGCTATTTCATGCAGAAGATCGCGCCGGCCGACGTCGTCTGGTCCTATTCGGGGGTGCGGCCGCTGATCAACGATGGCTCGCGCAAGCCCGAGGCGGCAACGCGCGGCTATCGGCTCGAGCTGTCGGATTCGGAGGAAGGCGCGCCGCTGCTCAGCGTCTACGGCGGCAAGATCACCACCTATCGGCATCTGGCGGAAGAGGCGGTCGACCGGCTGTCGCAGCGCATGGGCGGATTTCCGGGCCGTGCCTGGACGAAGACCGCGCCGCTGCCCGGCGGCGACTTCACGATCAAGGGGCTGCCCAAGCTCAAGGCTGGGCTCGCCGCGGCCTATCCGTTTCTGGCCGAGGAGGACGTGGATCGCGTGGCCCGCGCCTATGGCACGCGCGCGGCGCGATGGCTGGGAGAGGCGAAGAGCTGGGAGGACCTGGGCCAGATCTTCGGCGCAGGCCTCAGCGCGGCCGAAGTCGAATACATGCGCCACGTCGAATTCGCGAGCACCGCGGAAGACGTGCTCTGGCGGCGCTCGAAGCTGGGCCTAAGACTGAACGGCAAGGAGAAGAACGCGCTCGAGGACTATATCCTGGCGCACCCGCACTGAGGTCAGTGGACCTTGGCGGCTTCCTTGGTGTCGATGATCTCCAGCGTCGCGCCGAATTCATCGAGCCCGTGGACCGCGCGCAGTTCGAGCTTGAAGTCGCGGACCTGGGCGACGGTCTTGAGGTGATCGATCGGATAGCGCGCGACGATGAACTCGTCGGCGAAATCGACCACATAGAGGCAGCGGCCGCTGGTCGCGTCGCGCAGCTTGCTCACGTTGAAGCCGTCCGCCGGATACCAGGCGCCCTTGTTCCAGCTCGTGATCGATTTCTGGCAATAGCGGCACTCGGCCGACAACGAGCCATCGGACTCCTTGTACTTCCGACCGGCGGGAACGTGCGTGCGAGTGTACCAGCATTGGGCGAGAGCGGGCATAGGTGCGAACCTGTAGCTAAGTGGTCATATCCCTGTCGCAACCGCATCCCCCATGCAGCGATTGCTTCAAGCCCTAGAACGGTCGCGGTTCGGATTTGTTAAGGGGCGCGGTCGCGCGGTTAACCAAATGTCGTAAGCGCTGCGAGCTCGCGTCGCGAGAGTGCCGGTTTTCCGCCATTCCTTGCCGGCAGGAGCGCCTCGGCGAAGCCGCGCAGGACGAAGCCGAGCTTGGCCGCGGACGAAGTCGTGATGCGCGCGTCGAAGGCCGTTTCGCCCCGGCGCAAGGCTTCGCGGAGGATCGCGCCATAGATTCCCGCGGCCGCGAGCACGGCCCAGCGCTGGCGGAACCCGAGCCGTTGCGCGCCGATCCGGGCCGAGGCCGCGTAGCGCGTTTCGAGGGCGCCGATGCGCTGGATGATGCCCGCCAGGGTGGGGCGATGGCGACGATCCATTAACGTCTCGGGCGCGATTCCGGCCTCGTCGAGCCAGTCGGCGGGCAGGTAGCAGCGCCCGGCCGCATGGTCCTCGGCAACGTCGCGCGCGATGTTCGCGAGCTGGAAGGCGAGGCCGAGGTCGCAGGCCCGGTCGAGCGTGTCCTCGTCGCTCGCGGGCACGCCCATGACCGCGGCCATCATCACCCCGACCGCGCCGGCGACGTGGTAGCAGTAGCGCAGCATGTCGGCCTCGGTCTGGGGACGCCAGCCCGCCGCGTCGAGCGCAAAGCCGGCGATCACGTCCTGCGCCATGGCCTGTGTCAGATCGCATTCGCGCGAAAGCTGGCCGAGGGCGTCGAAGGCCGGATCGCCGGTGGGCTCGCCGACGAAGGCCATGTGGGTCAGTCGCTGGATCGTCGCGAGCCGTTCGGCTGCGCCGGCCTGGTCGCCCAATTCGCCGCCGTGGTCCTGGGCATCGGCGAGGTCGTCGCAGGCGCGGCACCAGGCGTAGAGCAGCCAGACGCGCTCCCGCGTTGTGCGGTCGAACAGGCGGCTGGCGGCGGCGAAGCTCTTCGAACCGCGCGCGATCGACTGCTCGGCGTGGGCAAGGAGTTCGCTACGCTCCATGATGCAAGCGGCTCACAGCTCGCTCGCCTTCATCGAGAAGATCGCCTGGACGGGTTCGTGCGCGGCCATGCGCTGGAGCAACAGGTCGAGCTCGGGCTCGGCCAGGATGATGCCCTGGTGCATCGGACGGACGAAGCCGACCTCGGCCATATGGCGGTTGAAGGCGAGCAGGTGGTCGTAAAAGCCGAAGGCATTGAGCACGCCGACGGGTTTTGCGTGATAGCCGAGCTGCGCCCAGGACACGGCCTCCCACAGCTCGTCCATCGTGCCGACGCCGCCGGGGATCGTCAGAAAGCCGTCCGAGAGCTCGGTGAAGGCCAGCTTGCGCGAATGCATGCCGTCGACGACGCGCAGCTCGGTGCAGTCGGTGTTGGCCACTTCGGCGCCGGCCAGCGCTTGCGGGATCACGCCGATCACCTCGCCGCCGGCCTGGAGCGCGCCCGATGCAACTGCGCCCATCAGCCCGAGGCGGCCGCCGCCATAGACCACGCCGATGCCACGCTCGGCCAGGGTCCGGCCGACATCGCGCGCGAGTTCGACATAGCGCGGATCGGCGGGGGTGGCCGAACCGCAGTAGACCGCGAGGCGCTTCATTTCAGGTCCTCCACCATCAGCCGGGCGGTCGCCTTGGCGCTGCCCACCACGCCCGGAATCCCCGCGCCCGGGTGCGTGCCCGCGCCGACGAGGTACATGTTCTTGATCTTGTCGTCGCGGTTGTGGCCGCGGAACCAGGCGCTCTGAGTCAGGATCGGCTCGAGGCTGAAGGCGCTGCCCTGGTAGGCGTTGAGGTCGAGCGCGAAGTCGCGCGGCGCATAGTGGAACTTGGTGACGATGCGGTCGTGGATGTCGGGGATCAGCCGGCGGCCGACCTCGTCGAGCACGCGCTTTTCGATCATCGGACCGACCGTATCCCAGTCGATCGGCAGCTTGCCCTGGTTGGCGACGGGGATCAGCGCGTAGAAGGTGCTCTTGCCCGGCGGCGCCAGCGAGGGGTCGGTCACGGTCGGGTGGTGCAGGTAGATCGAGAAGTCCTGCGGCAACACGCCGTGATCGAAGATGTCCTCGAGCAGGCCCTTGTAACGCGGGCCGAACAGGATCGTGTGGTGCGGGATCCCCGGCCAGGTACCCTCGACGCCGAAGTGGACGACGAAGAGGCTAGGGCTGAAGCGCTTGGTCGCGAGCTTGCGCGCCATCTGCGGCCCGCGCGCGGTGCCCGACAGGAGATCGCGGTAGGTGTGCATGATGTCGGCGTTGGAGGCGACCGCGTCGAAGCGCTCGCGCCAGCCCGAGCAGGTCTCGACCTCGGTTGCGCGGTCGCCCAGGGTGTGGACGTGGAGTACGGGATCGTGGAGCCGCAACACGCCGCCGAGCCGTTCGAAATGCTTGACCATCGCGGCGATCAGCTTGTTGGTGCCGCCGCGAGCCCACCAGACGCCGCCATCCTTCTCGAGCTTGTGGATCAGCGCATAGATCGAGCTCGTGGTCATCGGATTGCCGCCGACGAGCAGGGTGTGGAACGAGAAGGCCTCGCGCAGCTTCTCGTGCTTGATGTAGCTCGAGACCATCGAATAGACCGAGCGCCAGGCCTGGTGCTTGAGCATGGCCGGCGCGGCGCGCAGCATCGCGGTGAAATCGAGGAATGGCACCGAGCCGAGCCGGAGATAGCCTTCCTCGTAGACCGCTGCCGAATATTCGAGGAACTCGGCATAGCCGGCGAGATCCTCGGGCGAGAGCTTGGCGATCTCCTTGTTGAGCGCGGCATCGTCGTTCGAATAGTCGAAGTTGACGCCGTCGGGCCAGTTGAGCCGGTAGAACGGCGTGACCGGCATCAATTCGATGTCCTCGGCCATGTCGCGGCCCGAGAGCTGCCAGAGCTCGCGCAGGCAGGCAGGATCGGTGATGACGGTGGGGCCCGCGTCGAACGTGAAGCCTTCGCGCTCCCAGACGTAGGCGCGGCCGCCGGGCTTGTCGCGCGCCTCGACCACCGTGGTCTCGATACCCGAGGACTGAAGCCGGATGGCCAGCGCAAGACCGCCGAAACCGGCACCGATGATGCAGGCGCGTTTCATGCGGCGGCTCCCCGATCCGTCAAGGCCAGGTCGGCCAGGGGACGACCGCCGCCGGTCAGCGCGGCCAGCGCGGCGAAAACCGGCACAGGCGGTTTGCCCGCGAGGATGCGGACCATGTCGATGGGGGTGGAGCGGCCGGCGTAGAAGCGCTCGATCAGCGGCTGGGGCAGGCGATAGAAGCGTTCCAGCATGCGAAAGCGGTTTTGCGGCTCGCCGGCACCAAACAGCATTCGCGATAGCATCCGGTAAAAACTCCCCTGCCGCCAATGCGTCCAGGCATGGTCATAGCTTGCCGAAGCGAGCGCCGCACCCGAAACCTGCGGCAGCCCCGCAATATGAAACGCGAAGCGCACGGCATCGGGCAGCGAATAAGAGGTCAGCGGGTGGACCAGCGCGGCGCGGACACCGGCGCGCGCAGGGTTTCGGGCCGGGTCGGGCCAGAAGCGGGTGAAGTCGCCGCGGGCGATCACGGGCAGTACGCCGCGATCGTCGCGCAGGACTTCGGCGATCGTCCAGCCGCGCGCGGCGACATAGGCGTGAAGCGCGGCGACCATGCGGGCGACGTCGAGCTTGGGGTCATCGGTATAATAGGTGTCCTCGACGAAAAGATCGGTTTCGGAAAAGGGTAGCAGATAGACGAAGCGATAGCCGTCGGTCTGTTCGACGCAGGCGTCCATGACGATCGGCCGGGTCAGGCCGTGGGGACGATCGAGCCGCAGGAGCTGGCCGAAGAAGCGCTGCCAGCCGCCGGCCATATGCGGAAGGCCGGAAGCGCCACGTGCGTCGATTACGCCGCCCGCGTTCAGGCTCCGTCCGTCCGATAGCCGCACGAAGTCCTGTCCGGCCTCGACCACTTCGGTATTCGCGAGAAGGCTCGCCACCGGCAGCGCGTCGCGCAGCGCGCGGTCGAGATTCTCGCTGACGATGCTGCGATAGCCGCTGTCGAGCTGGCGCGTATGACCGGGAAAGCGCACCTCGTATCCGTCCCAGCGCGCCGCGACGAGCGGATCGACCAGCCAGGCATGATCTTGTGCGACATCGCTGGCGAAGAACGACCAGACGTGCTCGCCGCCGAAGCGCGCGCCGCGTTCGATCACGATGACTCGCAGCTCGGGGCGAAGCCGAGCCAGTGCCAGGGCGATCAGTCCCCCGGCGAGGCCTCCGCCAAGGATGGCGATGTCACAGTCACGCTCGCTCATCGCGGCAAGCGTTTAAAGCAAGGGCGGCCTTGCGCAAGCCGCCCTTGCAATCACGGAGTGGCTATGAGGACCTTCGCAGGAGCAAGCCTTCGGAATTTGCCTCAGTTACGGGAATTGCGGCTCTTGGGCCGATCCATGCCGCCCTTCTGGACGCAGCCGTCGGTCACGGTCGCCGAGCAGCGTGGATATTCTCTGGCTTCGGTCGGGGCTCCGGCAACCGCGCTCGGATCGGGCGAACCGGCGCCTTGGGTGACTGCGGCGTCGGCCGGTTGCGAAGCCGAGGCGGCCGGGCCGCTCGTCGCCGCAGAGGCGGCCGCATCCGGCGTACCAGTCGCGGCATCGGCGGAGCCCGGGCTCACCGTCGTTGGACCCGCGGTGGTTTGGCTCTGGCCGGCTGCGTTCGGCGTCGTCGTGCCCGTGGGGTCGCCCGAGCCTGGCGCGCCTGGACTTTGCGCCTGCGCAGCGGAGGCCTCGGCTCCCTTCTTGGCGGCGCTGTCCTGCGCTTGGGCCAGTGCCAGAGCGGGAAGCGTGAACGCCAGCGCCGCGCCGGCCATGAGGATGGAATTGCGGATTGCCTTCATCGGTCCTGTCCTTTTCGTCTGGGCTGATTTCGAAAATCGCCCGCATGAGAGAAACCGCGTTGGTCGCCAGAAGCTCCGCGGCGATACGCCGTGCTGCCGCTTCCCAAGGGCAATTGGGCGCGATAGTTGGAACCATGACCGTTTCTTTTCAGATCGTGCCAGCAATCCCGGCCGACGCCGCGGCGATCGCGGCGATCTATGCCCACCACGTGGTTCACGGCACCGCGACTTTCGAGATCGAGCCGCCCGAAGCTGACGAGATCGCCGCGCGCATGGCCAAGGTCCGGGCGGCGGGCCTGCCCTGGCTCGTTGCGCGCGATCCCGAAGGGGCGGTTCTCGGATATGCCTATGCGAGTGCCTTCCATGCGCGTGCGGCCTATGGACGGACCTGCGAGGACGCGATCTACATCGCCCACGATCGTCTGGGGCAGGGGCTCGGCAAGGCGCTGCTCGCAGCTTTGATCGCGGCCTGCACCGCGGCGGGTCAGCGACAGATGATCGCGCTGATCGCGGGGACCGAGCCCGCCTCGATCGCGCTCCATGTCCGGGCGGGGTTCGTCGAGGTCGGCCGGCTCGGCAGTGTCGGCCGCAAGCACGGGCGCTGGCTCGACGTCATCTACATGCAGCGCCGCTTGGGCGAGGGGGCCGCGACCGCGCCGGAGGAAGAGCCCGCCTGATCGCATTGTCCTGATTGCGAACCTTCCCGTGGCTCACGCGTTAGCCCGGGAACGTTCACCACCAGACACTTGCGAGGACCATGAACCGCATCCTCCTGCCCGCCATCGCATTCGCCGCTTCCGCAGTTCCCGCTCTTGCGCAGGATGTGGCCCCCCCGGCCGACCCCGCGCAGGCCGAAACCCCGGCGCAGGCCGACGCCGTGCTCGAATCGAGCGTCTTCGACGGCGATTTCCTTGTCGTCGCGGCCGGCGCGGTGTCGATGCCCAGCTACGAAGGCTCGGACAACCGCACGATCACCCCGGCGGGCGGCGTCTTCGGACGGATCGCCGGAATCGGCATCAATCCGCGCGCCGCGGGTGTCGCGCTCGATTTCATTCCCGAGGAGAAGGGCCAGCGGCTCAGCTTCAACCTTGGTCCGGTCGCGCGCTATCGCGCCAACCGCACGGGTAGCATCAAGGATCCGGTGGTCGCGCGGCTCGGCAAGCTCGACGGCGTGATCGAAGGCGGCGTCTCGGCGGGCTTCTCGCTCAAGGGCGTGATCAATGCCTTCGACCGGATTTCGCTCGGCGCCGACGTGCGCTGGGACATCTCGGGCAAGGGCGGCGGCCGCGTGATCGCGCCGGGCATGACCTACTTCACCCCGGTCTCTAAGGGCCAGGTGATCGGCGCGAGGGTCGGTGCCGAATTCGTCGACCGCAAGTACGCGCAGTACAACTACGGCATCGACGCCGCGGGCAGCGCGGCCAGCGGCCTGCCGCAATATGCCGGGCGCGGTGGCTTCAAGGAGTGGAATGTCGGCGCCTTCACCGCGATCGACCTTTCGGG
>SECS01000157.1 GCA_004211435.1 Novosphingobium sp.
ATGCCGTCGCGCTCCACGGTCGGGCGCTTGGCCGCGAAGTAAAGCGGCACGATCGGGATGTCGTTGAGGTGGATGTACTGCCAGACGTCGAGCTCGGTCCAGTTCGAGATCGGGAAGACGCGGATCGATTCGCCCTTGTTCTTGCGGGCGTTGTAGAGGTTCCACAGCTCGGGGCGCTGGTTCTTCGGGTCCCAGCCGTGGGAGGCCGTGCGGAACGAGAAGATGCGCTCCTTGGCGCGGCTCTTCTCCTCGTCGCGGCGGGCGCCACCGAAAGCCGCGTCGAAGCCGTACTTGTCGAGCGCCTGCTTGAGACCTTCCGTCTTCCACATGTCGGTGTGGAGCGCGCCGTGGTCGAACGGGTTGATCCCGCGCTCCGCCGCTTCGGGGTTCTGGTAGACCAGCAGTTCCATGCCACTCTCGGTCGCCATGCGATCGCGCAGCTTGTACATCTCCTGGAACTTCCATGTCGTGTCGACGTGCAGCAGCGGGAACGGCGGCGGCGACGGATAGAACGCCTTGCGCGCCAGGTGCAGCATGACGGCGCTGTCCTTGCCCACCGAATAGAGCATCACCGGGCGCTCGGCCTCGGCGACGACTTCGCGCATGATGTGGATCGCCTCGGCCTCGAGCCGCTGCAAGTGAGTCAGTCTGGTCGGTGAAATGATGGTCATTCGTCCCTCTCCGCTTGTGCGGTCTCTGGTTCCATGACGAGTCGCGCTTGACCCCAACGCTCCCATATGGGAGCAAAGTGTAATGGCGCTCGGAACGACAGACGAACGCGACCTTCTCCTGCCACTTTTCACGGGGCTGGAAGACGAGCCGCTGTGGGACACCTTCCTGCATCGCCTGCTCGCACGGACGCGCGCGCAGCGGCTGCATCTGTTCATCCGCCCCGGCGGCATGTCGGGCATGCCGCCGATCCGGCGCACGATCCGCGTCCATGGCTATGCACCAAGCGCGACGCCCTTCGATCTCGAGGCCTTCAGCGAGGCCGGGCTGCTGCCCTATGCCTCGCTGCGCCCCAACCGCGTCTACTCGCTCGAGGAGACGACGCTTCCCGAGAGCCCCGAGGCGGTGCAGCGCCAGCGCGGCGTGCTCGACGCCGCTTGGGTCGCGCACGCACGCTTCATCCGCATCGTCGCCAAGGGCGATCACAACGCCTGGCTGGTGCTGCTTCACGACCGGCTCGACTTCGGTGCGGGCGACAGCGCCCTGCTCTCATCGCTGGCGCCCCATTTCGCGCTGGCCCTGGCGATGCTCATGGAACTGCGCGGCCTGCGGCTGCGCGCCACGATCGCCGAGGACGCGCTGGCGCTGCTCGGCGTCGGCCAGGCGATTTTCGACCCCGCCGGCCAGGCGATCATCGCCGATGCCATCGCCACCGAAGAACTCGACATACAGAACACCGGACAGTCGGTGGGCCGCGCCCAGCTCCGCGCCGTTGCTGCGCAGGCGCTCAACGCCGCCTGCCGCGAGCTGTCGACCGCGCGACCCGAGGCGCGGCGGACGGTGCGTTTCGACGAGAGGCTCGGCAAGGACGTATTGCTGCGCCGAGCGCCCGTCGCGTCGGACAGCCCGCTCAGCAGCGGCTATTCGGTGGGCCTCGTCCGGCAGGACCGGCGCGAGAACGCCCGGAGCGCGACGCCGGTGGTCGCGGCCACGTTAGGCCTGTCGACACGCGAGGCAGCCTTGGCCGAAGCGATCAGCCAAGGCCGCTCGATCGTCGAAGCCGGCGCGGAGCTGCAGCTCACACAGGAGACCGCGCGCAACTATTCGAAGCGGATCTACGCCAAGACCGGCGCCAGCGGCCAGGCCGACCTGGTGCGCATGATGCTCACCGGGCTCGCGCCGTTTGCGTGAGGCTTTTGAAGGCACCCCAAAACAATCCGTCGCCCCTGCGCGGGGACGACGGGTTGGGTGGTGGGCAGTCGAGCGCGCAGTCTATTCCCCCAGCGCCTTCTCCACCGCGGCGATCTCCGAACGCAGCCACATGGTCTCGCTCAGATTGCTCTGGCCCGAGCGTTCGAGCAGCAGCGCGGAGGCATCCTTCTTGACCGTCAGCGCCGGGCGATTGGCCGGCTCGGCGCCGAGTGCGATCGCGACGAGATGCAGCGCTTCCAGCGCCTCGCCGGCATCGAGCCGGACCTTGGCCCGCTCGGCCAGCTTGTCCGCGCCGCCGGCGAGTTCCACCAGGTCGGCATCGACCGACGAGCGCGGCACGCCGTAGAGCTCGGTGGTGCCGTCCTCGTAGTGGAACCAGCCCGAATACTCGCGCCAGATCGACTTCACCGCCCAGCTCGCCTTGCCGTGGAACTCGCCGATCTGGAGATTGCTCGGCCAGGCGAACTCGCGCATCAGCTCGTGCACCGACTTGCCCGCCTTCATGCCCTCGAGCGTGTAGTCGCGGACATGGCTGACCGCCGCGTGCATCCGGTCGAGGTCCTCGCGGATCTTTTCCTTGCCGACGATCGGCTCGCCATGGCCTGTGACGACGATCTCGGCACCGAGGTCGCGGATCTTCTCGAGGCTCTTGAGGTAGGTCTTGACCAGCCGCGGCTTGTCGCCGCGCAGGGTGTTGAGGAACGGCATCGACAGCCAGACCGGGCCGAAGGTGTTGCCGGTGAAGACGATCTTCTCCTTGGGCATCCACACGACGATGTTGTCGATCGTCTCGCCCTCGGGCGCCGAGATCAGCTGGAAGGTGCGATTGCCGACCTCGAGCATCAGCTCGCGATCGACGAGGATATCGGGCTTCACTTGCGGGATCGGCTTGGGCGGCGTGTCGCGCTTGAGCGTCGAGCCCCAGAGCTTGAAGGTGCGCTGGCCGAAGAACGACTGCAGCCCCATCATGTCGCCGAGCGCGTCGTTGTAGCCGGGTCCACCGACGATCTGCGTGCCAGCTTCCTGAAATTCGGGCACACCGCCGAAGTGGTCGGCGTGGCTCTGCGTCAGAATGACGTAACGGATCGGACCCGTGCGATGCGGTGCGAACAGCTTGGCAGCGCGTTCACCGTCTTCCGGCATGCCGGTGTTGACGATCACGTCGCCGTCGCTCGTCGTGACGAGGTGCGCGTTGGATATGCCGCGCGCCAGGAACACGAAGGGCGTGATCTCCACCGCTTCGGTCTGGGCATCGCCCGAACGGACTAGATCGGCAAGCTTGGGCTGGGTCTTGGCTTCGCTCATGGTCAGGCGTCCTCGTCCGCGTGGATCATCACCTTGCAGCTCTCGGGCGTGGCCGCGATCTTGAGGCCGTCGAGCACCTGGCTCAGCGGCAGTCGGTGGCTGATCATCGTCGCGATCTTGTCCTTGAGCCGCGGCAGCGCGGCGACGACTTCGGGCATCTCGGTCGGATAGCCCATGGCCGTGGTGATCGTCATCTCGCTGGTGAGCATCGTGCCGAGGTTGAGCTCGACCGGCTTCATCACCGCGGCGGTGACAACCAGCCGCGCGTGGAACTTGGCCATGCCGACCACGTCCATAAGGATGTTCGGCGCGCCGGCCGCATCGATGAAGGCGTCGGTGCCCACCGCGCTGCGGTTGAGCAGCTTGGCCGTGCCATGCAGTTCCTCAAGCCGCTCGCGCACGTTCTCGCGCGACGGGTTGATGACGGCATTGGCGCCGAGCGCCTTAGCGCGCTCCAAGCGCTCGTCCGAGAGATCGAGCGCGACGACATGCGCACCGCGATCGACCAGCCAGAGCACCATGCCGAGACCGATCGGGCCGCAGCCGAAGACCACGACCTTGTCGCCCGCCTTCGCCTCGGCGCGGTTGACGCCGTGGAGCGCGACCGAAAGCGGCTCGGTCATCGCGGCGATCTCGTACGGCACATCGGCGGGGATCGGCAGCAGGTTGTCGCCGACGCGCGCCTCGGCGACGAGGAGTTGATCGGTGAAGGCACCCTCGGGGCCGCCGCTGCCGATGTTGCTCGGCGTGTTCATCGGGTTGATCGCGAAGCGATCGCCGACCGACACGCCCTCGACCGCGCTGCCCACGGCGGTGACCTCGCCTGCGGCCTCGTGGCCGATCGGGGTGACGCCGCCCGGCTGCCGCATGATGCCGCCATACTTGATGTAGGTCAGGTCGCTGCCGCAGATGCCGCAGGCCTTCACCTTGATCACCACGTCCTTGTCGCCCGGAACCGGCGGCTCCTTCGGATCGAGGCGGACGTCGTTGACCTCATGGATGTTGAGGATGGGCATGGCGGTCTCTCCTTCCGATCTGTTCTTGGTTTTACGTCGATCAGGGGCGGATCTGGTATCCGCCGTCGATGTAGATCGTCTGCCCCGTCAGGAAGCTCGAGGAATCGGAGCAGAGATAGGCACCGATCCCTTCGAAGTCCTCGGGATAGCCGACGCGCTTGGCCGGCGTCTGCGGACCGTAGGTCTTTTCGAGATACTGCGCCGCCGGGCCATCGGCCGCGCCCATCATCGGCGTGATGATGAGGCCCGGGGCGACGACGTTGGCGCGCACACCGTACTGGCCCATCTCGACCGCGAGGCTGCGGATCACGCCGGCCACGGCGCACTTCGAACCGGCATATTCCATCTTGCCGGCGAGGCCCTGGTACAGCGAGCCGGAGCCGCAGGCGACCAGGCTGCCACCGGGTTCGCCGGCCTCTGCGCGTGACTTCATGTGGCGCGCGGCCTCGCGCAAGGTGAAGAAGGCGCCGTGCAGCGCGGTCTTCTGGAATTCGAACCAGTGATCGGTGGGCATGTCGAACACCGAGTCGTAGCGGGGCGAAGCGCCCGAATTGGCGAAGACGCAGTCGATGCGGCCGAAATCGGCGATGAACTTTTCGTAGCCCGCGAGGATCGCGTCCTCGGACGACACGTCGACCACATAGGTCTCGACGCGGCCCGCGCCGGCTTCGAGCAGTTCGGCCTTGGCGGCGGCGTTCTTCTCGAGATTGCGCGCCCAGATGGCGATGTCGCCGCCCTGCTTGGCAATGCCCTTGGCAAAGCCCAGGCCGATGCCGCCGTTGCCGCCGGTGACCAGGGTCACCTTGCCGGTGCAGTCGAACAAGCCCTTAGCCATCAGTCTCTCCTCGTGTGTCGGAACATGCGCCGGTGTTCCGGGCGCGTCATGCCCTGAGACTTCCTCCCGCGCCGCTTGTGCCGCAACCATGCTGCCTGTAGATTCCCGGCCAGACAATCAAATCAGAGACACAATAGCGCCATGCCGCTGGGACAGGATCCGGTCATCTCCCGTGAAGCGACGATCATCGTCGATGCCGAACTGCGCGGCCAGGACGCCGTGGCCCAGCTCGTGCGCTACGACATCCCCGCGCCGACCGAGTCCACCTTGCGCGATCCCGACTGCTACCAGATCAACATGTGCCTGACGCCGCGCCCGCTCAACGCGCGCGCCTGCTATCACGAGCACTGGGGTCCGCACCGCTTCGAGCGGCTGGGCGACATCTTCATGATCCCGCCGGGCGAGGCCCTGCACATCAAGGGCGACAGCGGTCGTCAAGCGTCCTTGCTCTGCTTTCTCGATCGCGCTGCGGTCAACGCCGTGATCGGCTATGACCTCACCTGGAACGACCAGAAGCTCGCCGCCACGGCGGATTTGACAAGCGCGCGCGTGCGGGCCCTGCTGTTTCGACTGACCCAGGAGGTGCGTCACCCCGGCTTCGCCGCCGACCGCATGCTCGAATTTCTGACCGGAGAACTGGCGATCGAACTCGCGCGCTTCTGCCTCGAGGTCGACGAACGCCCGGCCACAGGCGGTCTCGCCGGTTGGCGGCTGCGGCTGATCGACGAACGCCTAGCCGACAATCCCGTCGCACCCGCGCTCGGCGAGCTCGCCGAGCTCTGCAACATCTCGGTCCGCCAGCTCACGCGCGGCTTCAAGGTCAGCCGCGGCTGCTCGATCGGCGACTACATCGAGAGCCGCCGCATGGAAGGCGCCAAACGGCTGCTGGTGGCCGGCGAGAACGTCAAGACGATAGCCTTCACCATGGGCTTCTCCTCGCCCTCGAGCTTCACTTTCGCCTTCCGCCGAGCGGTGGGGATCAGCCCGAGCCAGTTCCGGCAGCGGCAGACGCGGGGTATAAGGACGGCCTGAACGGTCTTGTCCTGATTTCGACTCACTGGCCAGATCCGGCGATGGAACCACATTGCCAACCCGTGCCCGCAAGGCGTTAGCTCTCACCCAACGGGCGACCGCGCCCCAAAGCAAGACACCGGGAAGAGGACAACCTGACCTTGGCCAATCTCATCAACGCCGATGCGCTCGTCGAACAGGCGCACAAGGAAACCGGCATCGACGCGTTCGACGCCGAGACCTATCGCGAGGGCCTCGACGTCTTCGTCGAGGACTTCAACGACGGCATCGCGATCGGCCGCTATACCGAGGCCGGCATCGAGCGCGCCAAGGCCGATACGCTGCACTACCTGCGCAGCCGCCTGAAGATCGCCGACTATCTCAAGCAGAACCCCGAACTGCTCGATCGCCCGATCGAGCGCCCGGTCTTCGTCATGGGCATGGCGCGCACGGGCACGACCCTGATGTCGAACCTGCTCGCCGCCGATCCGGGCCGCCGCTCGCCGCTGACCTGGGAAATCGACGATCCGGTGCCGCCGGCGATGCCCGACACGCTCTATACCGATCCGCGCGCGCTCGCCCGGCTCGAACAGGAACGCGCGATGCTCGCGGCCAACCCCGCAGCGGGCAAGTTCTACCGCGGCTCGGCGGTCTATCCGAACGAATGCGTGTTCATGATGGCGGGCGATTTCAAGACCTTGATGATCGAGTCCAAGGGCATCCTGCCCAAGTACGGCGAGTTCATCTTCAACTGCGACATGACCTCGTCCTACGAGTACCACAAGAAGTTCCTGCAGGTGCTCGGCCACCACGCCCCCGGCACCTGGAACCTCAAGAAGCCGTCGCACTCGCTGTTCCTTGAGACGCTGTTCAAGGTCTACCCCGACGCGCGCGTGATCTGGACGCACCGCGATCCCTATACCGCGACCGGTTCGCTCGCGAGCCTGATCCAGCTCAGCCACCGCATGTTCCTCGGCGCGCCCGACTACGAGTGGCTCGGCAAGAACTACTCGTGGCAGCAGGTCCAGCACGCCAACCGGATCATGGATTTCCGCGACAAGTTCGGCGAAGACAAGATCATCGACGTCCACTACGCCGACCTGATGCGCGATCCCGTCGGCACGACCAAGGCGCTCTA
>SECS01000158.1 GCA_004211435.1 Novosphingobium sp.
GGCGAAGTCGCTGGTGCTGTCGGGGCCTTCGAAGCGGACGGTGTCGAAGGCGGCGAAATAGTCGGCGGACATGGGGCTTCCTTTCAGAGATCGCGGATCGCGGCATAGGCCGCGCGGAATTTTGCGAGCTTGGGGGCGAGCGCTTCGACAAGCGCGGGATCGGGCTCGATGACCTCGGCCACGGGTGGCCGCGTGCAGGCTTCGGCGGCGGAGAGGTTGAGCGCGGCCATCCGCGCGAGCTTGGCCGCGCCGAGCGCCGGGCCGACCTCGCCGCCCTCGGGATAGGCAAGCCGCACGCGCAGCGCCGCGGCGAGAATGCGCCCCCAGTAGCGCGAGCGCGCGCCGCCGCCGATGACGAGCAGTTCCTCGACCCGGGTGCCGGCCTCGCGCAGCGCATCGAGCCCGTCGGCATGGGTAAAGGCAACGCCCTCGAGCACGGCGGCGGCGAGGCTGCCGCGCGTGGTCTCGTTGTCGAGGCGCAGGAAACCGCCGCGCACGTGCGGGTCGTTGTGCGGCGTGCGTTCGCCCGAGAGGTAGGGCAGGAACAGTTCGGGGCCGGCGGCAGGGCCGGTCTTTTCGGCTTCGGCGAAGAGCGCGGCGGGGCCGTCGAGGCCGGTGAGCTGGGCGCCCCAGTCGACGCAGGCGGCGGCCGAGAGGTGGACCGCCATCTGGTGCCAGGTGTCGGGCAGCGCGTGGCAGAAGGCGTGGACCGCGCGCGCCGGATTGGGACGGAAGTCGTGCGTGGCGACGAAGATCACCCCCGAAGTGCCGAGCGAGAGCAGTGCGTCGCCCCCTCCGTCTTCCTTGGCGCCGATCACACCGACCCCGGCGGCGCCGGCGGCATTGTCGCTCGCGCCGGCGACCACGGGCACGCGGTCCATGCCCCAGGCCTCGGCGACCTCGGCGCGGAGCCGGCCGGTGATCTCGCTGCCTTCGAACAGTGCGGGCATCTGCGCGCGCGTCAGGTCGGTCGCGGCGAGCATGGCGTCGCTCCAGTCGCGCGCGGCGACGTCGAGCCAGAGCGTGCCGGCGCTGTCGGACAGGTCGGAGGCCTTGTCGCCGGTCATCCTGAGGCGAACGTAGTCCTTGGGCAGCAGCACCGTGCGGATCTGCTCGAACAGCGCGGGCTCGTGCTTGCGAACCCAGGCCAGCTTGGGCGCGGTGAAGCCGGGCATGGCGACGTTGCCGGTGATCGCCCGCGATCGCGGCTCGCGCGCTTCTAGCTCTTCGCATTCGGCGAAGGAGCGACCGTCGTTCCACAGGATCGCGGGGCGCAGCGGACGATCGTCGGCACCCAGCAGCGTGGCGCCGTGCATCTGCCCGGCAAGACCGATGCAGGTCACTTGCAGGCGCGTCGCAGCGTCGAGCAGGCGCACCGCGATGTCGACAGCGGCCCACCAGTCGTCGGGTGTCTGTTCGGACCACGCCGCCTGCGGCCGGGCCACCGACAACGGCGCTGACGCTTGGGCGCACAAGGCTCCTGCCGCGTCGAGGACGACGACCTTTACGCCCGAGGTTCCTACGTCGATCCCCAGAAACATCGCTTCTTCCACTCCCAATGTCCGTGTAGTTAGCGCTAACATTGCCGACGAGCAAGCATCCTCTGCGGCTTGCGTCATCGCCTTCCGCCGCATAGGCAAGAGCGATGGTCGAGGCGGGGCAGACGCGAAAACGCAAGCGGCGGACGCAAAGCGCGCCGACCGTTGCCGACGTCGCCCGGCTCGCCGGCGTCTCGCCGATGACGGTGTCGCGCGTCATCAACCGTGAGACTGCCGTGATGGATGCCACGCGCGACAAGGTCCGCGAGGCGATCCGCGCGCTCGACTATGTCCCCAACTCGGCCGCGCGGAGCCTGGCCGGCGGGCGGCAGAGCCGGATCGCGCTGCTCCACAGCAACCCCAGCGCATCCTATCTGAGCGAATTCCTCGTCGGCACCCTGCAGGAGGCCGGGGCGAGCGACGCGCAGCTTGTGGTCGAACACTGTGCCGCCCCCGAGAGCGCCGAAGCGCTCGCCGCGCGGTTGGATGCGCATCGGGTCGATGCGGTCCTGCTGCCCCCGCCGCTTTGCGACGATCCCGCACTGCTCGCCGTGCTTCAGGCGCGCGGCCTGCCGATGGTACAGATCGCCACGGGCCGCGCCGTGGATTTCGCCCATGCCGTCACGATCGACGACGAACGCGCGGCCTATGCGATGACCCGGCATCTGATCGATCGCGGGCACGAGCGTATCGCGTTCATCACAGGCGACACCAACCAGACCGTCAGCTCGCTACGTCTCGAAGGCTATCGGCGGGCCTTGCGCGAAGCGGGCCGGGCACTCGCGCCGGACCTCGTGGTCGAGGGCGATTTCACCTATCGCAGCGGCCTGGCTGCAGCTGAGACGCTGCTCGCGCTGGCCTTGCCGCCCACGGCGATCTTCGCGAGCAACGACGACATGGCCGCCGCCGCCTCAGCGGTCGCGCATCGCCACGGCCTCGACGTGCCGCGCCAGGTGACCATCGTCGGTTACGACGACACGCCGATCGCCACGACTGTCTGGCCCGAACTCACGACGATCCGCCAGCCGATCCAGGACATGGCGCGGCGCGGAACGCAGTTGCTGATCGCGGCGATAGAAGCCAAGCGCCTGGGGCGCGCGGCATCGGTGCATCACGAATGCCTGGATTTCGAACTGGTCCTGCGCGAATCCGACGGCGATCGCCCGCACGACTGAAGTCTTTACGTCGCGATTTTCCGAGCCGGCAGGTGATGTCACCTGCCTCGCAAACACTCTAGCGGAACTGGTAGAGCTGCTCGAGCACCATCGCGGCCGCGCCGCGCGCGTAGCTGCTGTCGTCCATCTGCTTGAACGTCACCCTGTCGCCGTCGCGCAGCACGGGCAGCGTATCCTCGTGGAGCGCGGCGAAGAACGGTGCCGCTACGAGGTCGATCAATTCGCGAGACTTCGCGAGGACCACGATCCGTTCGGGATCCTGCATGTTGACGTGGTTGGCTAGGCCGCGACCCAGCAGGCGACCGGCGCGCGCGAAGAGTTCGGCCATGTCCGGATCGCCGGCTTGCGCGGCGTCCACGACATCGGCGAACCGGCGACGGAGCTGGTCGATACCCGGCCGCGGTTCGCCGCGCAGTTCGCAGGCCTGAAAGACGATCGCGCTCACCGAACTGTACGCCTGGAGGCATCCCCGGCCACCGCAATGGCAGGGCCGGCCGCCCTCCGGCACGATCTTGGTATGGCCGAATTCCGCCTCGATGCCGTGGCTGCCGATCAGCAGTTGCCCGGCCTGATACCGCGTCCCGCCGAGGCCGAGATCGAAGACGACGAGCGTGAAGTCGTCGACGCCGCCGTCACCGAACCAGTGCTCGGAGCGCGCCAGGATGTTGTTGTTGTTGTCGATCCGCGTCGGGATGCGGAGATCGCGCTCGATCGCCTCGGCGAAGGCGAAAGGCGCGCCTTCGAAGGTCTCGAACAACTCCACCACGCCGGTTTCGCCGACCACGATCGCGGGGAGGCCGATGCCGACCTGCGAGATCTGCGCGCGCGGGATCGGGCCGGCCGCGATGGCCGTGGCGATCGTGGCCGAAAAGGCTTCGGCCAGATCGGCGAGCCGCCGCAGTGGCGGCGCATCAGCGACGTGCGACGATACGCTCTGGCCGCGCAGGTCGACGATTTCGGCGAGCAGCTTGCCGTCGTCGGACATCGTCGCGCCGACGACGAAAGCGCCCTCGGGGTTGATCCGCAGATTGACCCGCGGCCGCCCCCGCGGCGAACCGATCCGCTCTTCGACGATCAGCCCGCGCTCGACGAGATCGCGGACGATAGCGGTTATCGTGCCACCGTTGAGCCCGGAAAGCTGCGCCAGATCGGTCCGCGAGATCGGCTCGGCCGCGCGCAGCTTCTTGAGCACCGACAGTCGGTTGTATGCCTGATCGGACAATCGCATCGCGCCGCTGTTTCCCAGACTTGGCGCGGCCTGCCAAGTCGATTGCATGTTATTTTAGAACATAAAATAAATTTGACAGGCCGGGCGCGGCGCGGTTATCGGCTGGGTCTCAGGGGACGTTCGGCGCGTCCGATCGGGCAAAGGCCCGAAGGTCGCCCGAACCGATGATAGCGCTATCGGACCAATCGATGGGCGGCGGTGTCGCAAGACCCGTCAGAGGATGCAGTCAGGGAGGCAAGCAATGTCCAAGTCACACGTGCGCGCGTTTCGCGGTTTCACTTTCGCGGGGGTTGCGCTCATCGCGATAGCGCCGGGTCTGGCGCTGGCGCAGAATGAAGATCAGGATGGCGGCAAGGAGATCGTCGTCACCGGCACGCTGATCCGCGGCATCGCGCCCGTCGGTTCGAACACGATCGCGATCGGACAGGAGAAGCTCGAGCAGACGGCCTCGCTGACCTCTAACGAGCTGCTGGCGACGATCCCGCAGGTCACCAACTACTTCAACAACGTGCCGGCCGCCGATCTCGCGATCGCGGTGAACCAGTTCCAGGTCTCGCGCCCGAACATCCGCCGGATCTCGCCCAACAATGCCTCGAGCTCGGGCACGCTGATCCTGATCGACGGCCATCGCATCGCGTCGGCGGGCGTCTCGCAGGCCTCGACTGATCCCGACGTCATCCCCACCGGCGCGATCGAGCGCGTCGACGTGGCGACCGAGGGCGGCTCGGCGACCTATGGCAGCGACGCGGTCGCGGGCACGATCAACTTCGTCACGCGCAAGCGGTTCGACGGCCTCAAGGCCGACGCGCACTACGGCATCGCCGACGATTACTGGCAGTGGGACGCGAGCGCGACCGCGGGCAAGGACTGGGGCTCGGGCTCGCTCTGGGTGTCCTACACCTATACCAAGAACCGCGCGCTGTTCGGCGGCGACCGCGACTTCATCCGCCGGTCGAACTATTCGGTGGCGCCGGTCAACGGCGTCTATCCGGGCCGCAGCACGCAGTGCGCCGTGCCCAACATCAACATCGCGACCAATCTGCCGGCCGCCTTCGGCGGCGGGCTGGTCTCGCAGGTCACCTATCCGTACCGCGCCGGTGCCACCGGAGCCAGCCTCGTCGCCGGCACGCCGAACCGGTGCGACGAGCTGACCAATACGGCGATCGTTCCCGCGGCCGAGCGTCACGGCGCGATGGCCGGGCTCTATCAGGAGCTCGACGACACCACGACGATCACCGCGCGCGGCTTCTTCAGCCGTCGCTCGACTCTGGGCACGGCGCCGAGCTTGGGTACGGTGACGATCAGCCCCAACAACCCCTTCGCCATCGCCCCGGCCGGCGCGGCGCTCGGACCGGCGACCTGCTTCGGCACGCCGAACTTCTGCACCAACAGCGAAACCGTCGACTTCAGCTTCGCGCCGCTGCTCGGCACGGCCAGCAAGCAGCAGAAGACCTTGCTCCAGGAATGGGGCGCCAATGTCGAACTCGCCAAGAAGCTCGGCGGCGACTGGGAAGTGCGCGGCCTGTTCAACTACAGCCGCAGCAATTCGGGCTTCGAGCTGATCGATGCCAACACCACGCGGCTCAACGCGGCCGGCGCGGGCACGACCACGGCGACGGCGTTCAACCCGTTCAATCTCGCGCAGACCAATCCTGCGGTCATCTCGTCGATCATGAACAACGAGATCGCCGGCCAGGCGCGCGACGAGCTGCTCGACCTGCGGCTGATCGCCGACGGCAAGCTGTTCGAACTGCCGGGCGGCGACGTGCGCATGGCGATCGGCGCCGAATACATGCACGACAGCTTCCAGAAGCGCTACCAGACCGACATCGCCATCGGATCGCTGAGCCGCTTCCCGTTCATCAGCTATAGCCGCAGCGTCAAGTCCGTGTTCGGCGAGATCAACGTGCCGGTGATCGGCGGCGGCGGTCCCTCGCTCGTGGTCTCGGCCGCGGGTCGCTATGACGATTACAGCGATTTTGGGCACACCTTCAATCCGAAGCTCGGTGCCACGTTCAAGCCGGTCGACTGGCTCTCGCTGCGCGGCAACTGGGGGACCTCGTTCACCGCGCCGACGCCGCTCGATCAGTTGGGCTCGCTGTCGAACACGATCAACGCGTTCCCCTTCGTCGCCTTCACGCGCCCCGGCGACACGCCGGCGCCCGGTTCCTACACGATCGCGCTGCAGGGCTCGGCGGCCAATCTCAAGCCGCAGAAGGCCGACACCTGGTCGGTCGGCTTCGACGCCGACCTGCCCTTCGTGCCGGGGCTCAAGACCAGCCTCAGCTACTACCGCGTGGTGTTCAAGGACATCCTCTCGACCCCCGTCGTCAATTCGCAGATCTTTGCCAACTTCGGCGCGAACATCACGACGAGCGTCGCCGGGCTGAGCGCGGCGCAGCTCAACGCCTTCGCGGCGCTGGCGCCCAACGGCGCGGCGGTGATCAATCCGCTGATCGGCACGCGCCTGGTCTATGAGACCGTCGATTTCCGCACCAACAACTACGGCACGCTCAAGGTCGGCGGGCTCGACGGATCGCTGAACTATGCGACCGCGACGGGCTTCGGCGGCGTCGATTTCGCCGTCAACGTCAACTACCAGCTCCAGCGCAAGTCGCAGGTCACGCCGACCGCGCCGGTCATCGATCTGCTGGCGAGGGACGATGGTCCCAAGCTGTTCCTGCAGGCGATCGCCGGCATCGACATCGGCGATCTGCGGACCCAGGTCACCTGGAACCACAGCGGCGGCTACGCCATCACGCCGACGGCGAGCGTCCCGGTGCAGACCCGCATCAAGGCGTTCAACGTGATCAACCTGTTCTTCAAATACGAGGTCAAGAGCGACGCCACGGCACTCAAGGACCTGAGCTTCACCTTGAACGTCAACAATGTGTTCGACCAGGATCCGCCGGTCTCGTTCCTGACCGGCCCTGCCGACAACGGCTATGCCAACGGCTTCACCTTGGGCCGGATGTTCGTGCTCGGCGTTTCGAAGAAGTTCTGATCCGCCATATGGGGAGGCCCCTGCGCGGTGCGCGGCGGGCCTTCCTGCAGACTATCGGGATAGGGAGAATGGGAATGCTGAGCACGCGCGCGCTGGCCCGGGGGCTGGCGTTTTCTTTGGCGCTGGGCGGCATCTGCGTCGCCGTTCAGGCCCAGCCGGCCCCCGCGCCCGCTTCGGCCTCCAAGCCCGCTCCGGCCAGCGCCGCGCCCGCGCTCTATTCGCCCGACAGCGATCCCTTC
>SECS01000323.1 GCA_004211435.1 Novosphingobium sp.
GCGGCGGGTCTGAAACCCATCGGCGTTCTCTGGCGCCGCCTCGACGCCTCCTATGCCGATCCGATGGAATTGAACCAGAGCTCCCATATCGGCACGCCCGGCATGGTGCAGGCGCTGCGGTCCGGGTCGCTGACACTCGTCAATGCGCTCGGCTCCGGTATCCTCGAAACCCGGGCGCTGCTCGCCTTCATGCCCGCCATCTGCCGCCGCCTTCTCGGCGAAGCGCCGATCATGCCATCGATCGCGACCTGGTGGTGCGGCCAGAAGGCCGAGCGGGACCATGTGGCCAAGAATATCGGGCGGATGGTGATCGGCCCGGCCTATTCCGGCCTGCCCTTCTTCGACGACAACGGCCAGTCCGTCCTCGGATCAGCCCTGAGGGAGACCGCAAAGGAATCGATCGGCGAATGGCTGTCGAGCGAAGGCGCCAAGCTCGTCGGACAGGAAGTCGTGACACTGTCGACCACGCCTGCCTATGTCGAAGGCAAGCTGGTGCCGCGTCCGATGTCGCTGCGCGTCTTTGCCGCCCGCACCGAAGATGGCTGGCAGCTTATGCCCGGCGGTTTTGCCCGTATCGGCTCCGGCGACGACGTGGCCGCAATCGCCATGCAGGCCGGCGGCACCGCGGCCGATGTCTGGATCGTTTCCGACAAGCCCGTCGACAAGCCGACCCTGCTGCCGCCCGAAGAAAGCTTTACCCGCAACATGCCGGGTTCGCTACCGTCGCGCGCCGCCGACAATCTCTTCTGGCTCGGCCGCTATATCGAGCGCTCCGAAGGTGCGTTGCGCATCCTGCGCTCCTGGCACCTGCGATATGCGGAATCCGCAGATCCGGACGCGCCGCTTCTGGTCGACGTCGCCGGTTATCTGAAATCGATCGATATGGACATGGCGAAGGCCGTGCCGGCGCCGCTTCTGTCCCACCTCAACAGCGCCATCTATTCGGCTAGCAACATCCGCGACCGCTTTTCGCCGGATGGCTGGCTGGCCCTCACGGATCTTGCCAAGACCACCAAGCGCTTTCATGAAACCGCACAACCGGGCGACGATGCCGCCCATGCCAGCACCATCCTTCTGCGCAAGCTGGCGGGTTTTGCCGGTCTCGTGCATGAAAACATGTATCGCTTCACCGGCTGGCGCTTTCTTTCCATCGGTCGCTACCTCGAACGCGGCCTTCATATGACGCGGCTGCTCGCCCACATGTCCGGCCCGGACGCCCCGGACGGTTCGCTGGACATGCTGCTCGAAATCGGCGACAGCGTCATGACCCACCGGCGCCGCTACAACGTCAACACCGCGCGGCTGACGGTCGCCGACCTCCTGGCGCTCGATCCGCTCAACCCGCGTTCGATCCTGTTCCAGCTGGCCGAGATCCGCACCGAGGTCGAGCAACTGCCGAATGCCGTTCTCAACGGCCAGATGTCGCCCTTCTACCGGGAAGCGATGCGGCTGCATTCGGGCCTTGCGGTCATGACCCCCGAGGGCATGGATGTGGAGGTTTA
>SECS01000324.1 GCA_004211435.1 Novosphingobium sp.
GGCACGGTGATCGTCGATCTCTCGACCACTTCGGTCGCCGAGGCGCGCGCGGTGGCGGCGAGCCTGGCCGACAAGGGCCTCGTCTTCGCCGACGCGCCGGTCGCACGCACGCGCCAGGCGGCGATCGACGGCACCTTGTCGATCATGGTCGGCGCCGACGCAGCGCTGTTCGCGCGGATCGCGCCGCTGCTCGGCTACATGGGTTCGGACGTCACGCTCTGCGGCGAAGTGGGCTGCGGCCAGGTGGTCAAGCTGGTCAACAACACGCTGCTGTTCGAACAGGTTGCGGCGATCGCCGAGATGATGGTCATGGCCGAACGCGCAGGCGTCGCGCCCGAGACGCTGATCCAGGCGGTCGGGCTTGGTTCGGGCAACTCCTTCGCGCTGCAGACCCACGCCAAGAAGGCGATGGCGCCGCGCGACTTCCCGGCCAAGGCCTTCCCGATGGCCTATGCGCTCAAGGACATCGGTTACACGATCGAACTGGCCGAGCAGATGGGCGTCGAACCGCGGCTGCCGCGGCTGGTCTCCGAATACTACCAGGCAGCCATCGACGCGGGCATCGGCGACAAATACTTTCCGGCGATCATCGAAGTGGTCGACCGCAAATAGCGGCGATCGGGAGAGGAAACCACGATGCAGACCTTCAAGCTCGACTACCGGATCGTCACCGACGGGCTCGACTTCCCGGAGGGGCCGATCGTCCTCGCCGACGGGTCGGTCCTCGTGGTCGAGATCAAGGGCGGCCGGCTGATCCGCGTCCTGCCCGACGGCACCAAGTCGGTCGCGGCCGAGCTCGGCGGCGGGCCGAACGGCGCGGCGATCGGCCCCGACGGCGCCTGTTACGTCGCCAACAACGGCGGCTTCCACTGGCTCAAGGAAGACATCTTCGCGACCCAGGGCTACGACCGCCCGCACGGCCGCGCGCAAGACTACACCGGCGGCTCGATCCAGCGCGTCGACCTGGCCTCGGGCGAAGTCGCCACGCTCTACACCCACTGCGACGGCAAGGCGATCAACGGCCCCAACGACATCGTCTTCGATGCGCAGGGCGACCTGTGGTTCACCGATCACGGCAAGACCTATGACGGCGTCATGGACCAGGGCGTGGTCTACCACGCCGCGGCCGACGGCTCGTGGATCAAGCAGGCGATTTTCCCGATGGTCACGCCCAACGGCTGCGGGCTCTCGGCGGACGAGAAGACGCTCTACGTCTCCGAAACCGAGACCGGCCGGCTCTGGCACTGGCCGATCGCGGGGCGCGGCGAGGTCGAGAAGATCGCCTGGCCCTCGCCCAACGGCGGCAAGATGCTCGGCCAGGCGACGGGCTATCAGCGCTTCGATTCCATGGCGCTCGAGGCCAATGGCAACATCTGCGTCGCAACCCTGGTCACCGGCGGCATCACCGTATTCTCGCCCGAAGGCGAGAAGCTCGAATACTGGGAGGGCCCCGAGCCCTACTGCACCAACATCGCCTTCGGCGGGCCCGACATGAAGACCGC
>SECS01000325.1 GCA_004211435.1 Novosphingobium sp.
GGGATGTAGAGGTTCAGCGACTGCGCCTGGTCGATATAGGGCGTGCGGTCGGCGGCGAATTCGAGCAGCCAGCGCTGGTCGATCTCGAACGAGGTCTTGTAGACCGCCTTTTCCTCGGGGCTGAGGAAGTCGAGGTGCTGGACCGAGCCGCCGTGCTCGAGGATCGAGTTCCACACGTTCGTCGAATCCTTGCTCTTCGAAGCCAGCAGCTTCTCGAGATAGGGGTTCTTGACGACGAACGAGCCCGACAGCGTCTTGTGCGTGTAGATGTTCGCCGGGATCGGCTCGATGCAGGCCGAAGTGCCGCCGCAGATGATCGAGATCGACGCGGTCGGCGCGATCGCCATCTTGCACGAGAAGCGCTGCATGACACCCATGTCGGCGGCATCGGGGCAGGCCCCGCGCTCCTGCGCGAGCATCAGCGAGGCCTCGTCGGCCTTGGCGGCGATGTGCTTGAACATCTTGAGGTTCCAGGCCTTGGCCATGGCGCTCTCGAAGCCGATGTTCTTCATCTGCAGGAACGAGTGGTAGCCCATCACGCCCATGCCGACCGAACGCTCGCGCGCGGCCGAATACTTGGCGCGCGCCATCTCGTCGGGCGCACGGTCGATATAGTCCTGCAGCACGTTGTCGAGGAAGCGCAGCACGTCCTCGATGAACAGGTCGTCGCCGTTCCACTCGTCCCAGGTCTCGAGGTTGAGCGAGGACAGGCAGCAGACCGCCGTGCGATCGTTGCCGAGATGGTCGACGCCGGTCGGCAGGGTGATTTCCGAGCAGAGGTTCGAGGTCGAGACCTTGAGGCCCAGGTCGCGGTGATGCTGCGGCATCATCCGGTTCACCGTGTCCGAGAAGACGATGTAGGGCTCGCCCGTGGCCAGGCGCGTCTCGACCAGCTTCTGGAACAGCGAACGCGCATCGACCGTGGCGCGGATCGAGCCGTCCTTGGGGCTGCGCAGGTGGAATTCGTCACCCGCGGCGACGGCTTCCATGAAGTCGTCGGTCAGCAGCACGCCGTGGTGCAGGTTCAGCGCCTTGCGGTTGAAGTCGCCCGACGGCTTGCGGATCTCGAGGAACTCCTCGATCTCGGGATGCGAGACGTCGAGGTAGCAGGCGGCCGAACCACGGCGCAGCGAGCCCTGGCTGATCGCCAGCGTGAGGCTGTCCATCACGCGCACGAAGGGGATGATGCCGCTGGTCTTGCCGTTGAGGCCGACCGGCTCGCCGATGCCGCGCACCGAGCCCCAGTAGGTGCCGATGCCGCCGCCGCGCGAAGCCAGCCAGACGTTCTCGTTCCAGGTGTTGACGATGCCTTCGAGGCTGTCCGACACCGAGTTCAGGTAGCACGAGATCGGCAGACCGCGGCCGGTGCCGCCGTTCGACAGCACGGGCGTCGCGGGCATGAACCACAGCTTCGAGATGTAGTCGTAGAGCCGCTGGGCGTGGTCCTGATCGTCGGCATAGGCGTCGGCGACGCGCGCGAAGAGGTCCTGGTACTTCTCGCC
>SECS01000159.1 GCA_004211435.1 Novosphingobium sp.
GTGGTGGAGACGGGGGGCGGAGAGTGGGGCGACACGTCCCCAACCCATACCGTCACCCTGAACTTGTTTCAGGGGCCATCGCGCCGCACGCTCAGCCGGTGCGAAGACCCCAGACGACACGACCGCGCTGCCGAACCGGGCCTAGGTTGCAGTCGAGAAATGGACCCTGAAACAAGTTCAGGGTGACGAGGGAAGGTTGGGCTCCGCCACATTCGGCAGCCCCCGGATAAATCACCCGCGCTTGCGACCCTGGCGATAGGTGCCGAGCACGCGCAGTTCCTTGCAGTGGAAAGCGAGCTCCTCGAGCGCGCGATCGATCGCGGCATCACCGGGCGCGCCTTCGATGTCGGCGAAGAACCGCGTTGCGGCGAAGCTCGCGCCCTTCTGGTAGCTCTCGAGCTTGGTCATGTTGACGCCATTGGTGGCAAAGCCGCCGAGTGCCTTGTAGAGCGCGGCGGGGATGTTCTTCACCTCGAAGACGAAAGTCGTCATCGCCGTGGCATCACCGAACGAGGTGGCGGCGCGCGGCGCGCGCGCCAGCACCACGAACCGCGTCGTGTTGTCGTCGGCATCCTCGACATTGTGCTCGACGATCCTCAGGCCATAGAGCTCGGCCGCGAGCGCCGGCGCGATCGCGCAGGCTTCGACGTCGCCCTGCTCCTTGACGAAGGCGGCAGCGCCGGCGGTGTCGGCATAGGACATCGGCACGATGCCGCGCTCGCGCAGATAGTGGCGTGACTGGCCGAGCGCCTGCGGG
This sequence comes from Novosphingobium sp., assembly GCA_004211435.1. Taxonomy (GTDB): domain Bacteria; phylum Pseudomonadota; class Alphaproteobacteria; order Sphingomonadales; family Sphingomonadaceae; genus Novosphingobium; species Novosphingobium anseongense. The sequence continues at coordinate 758 of SECS01000159.1, forward strand.
TGGCTGTAAGCCGCGGCGAAAGGCCCGTCGGTCAGGCCCATCAGCGCGTGCTGGATCGACAGGAAGTGCTCGCCGACGATGTAGAGCCCGCTTTCGGGCAGCAGGAAATGGATGTCGGCGACGCGGCCGTGCTGTGAGTTCTCGATCGGGATGATCGCGTGTGCGGCGCGGCCATCCTTCACCGCATCGAGCGCATCCTCGAAGGCGAAGCACGGCAGCGGCAGGCATTGCGCATCGTACTCGAGCGCGGCCCGGTGGCCGTTGCAGCCCGGTGCGCCCTGAAACGACACGGCCCGCGCGGGATCGGCAGCGGCGGCGCGGGTCATTTCGTCGACGAGGGCGACGGCGGGTTCGGGAAAGCTGTGCATGGTGACGGCCGCTTACGCAGCCCCGAAAAATCCTGCAATGGTCAAATCCCGCAATGGCTCTTGCGCTCGCCCATCCGCCTGACTAGAGCGGCGCGCAAACCGCTACAGGCACTTCCCACGGGGCTTTTTCGATGGACGATCGTTTCAACACCTTTGCCGGCTGGGCGCTTTTCGCAGGCATCGTCGCCTTCGGCGCGTCGAGCGTGAGCAGCCACTACTTCCAGGCCGACAAGGCCCATCGCCCCGAAAAGATGGGCTATGAGATCGAAGGCGTGGTCTCCAGCGAGGGCGGCGCCGACGCCGAAGAGCCGATCGAGGCGCTGCTCGCCAAGGCCGATCCGGCCAAGGGCGAGGCCGTCTTCAAGAAGTGCACCTCGTGCCACACCGCCAATGCGGGCGGCGCGAACGGCATCGGCCCGAATCTCCACGGCGTCGTCGGCGAGACCATCGGCACCGGCCACGGCTTCGCCTTCTCCGACGCGCTCAAGGGCCACGGCGGCACCTGGGACTGGAAGAATCTGAACGACTGGCTGCACAACCCCAAGAAGTTCGCGCCGGGCACGAAGATGACCTTCGCCGGCCTGTCGAAGGGCGAGGACCGCGCCAACCTGATCGCCTGGCTCAACACCCAGGGCCCGAACCTGCCGCTGCCGACCGCTCCTGCGGGCGACGCCGCACCGGCCGCCGCTGCAGCGGCTCCGGCCGAAGGCGCGGCAGCCGCCGGCGCCGTGGCGGCTCCGGCCCCCGGCACCGACGATGCGCCGGCCCAGGACAAGTCGACGGTTCCTGCCGCGCACTGATCCAGGCTCAGCCGAATTCGAAAGGGCGTCCCGTGAAAGCGGGGCGCCCTTTTTGGTTTGGGGATTTGGCAAGTTCAGCAATTGGCAGCCACCTTCCCTCCCCCTCGATGGGGGAGGGATACGGAAGCTTGGTCGCGTAGCGACCTAGCTGCAGTTGGGTAGGGGTGATGTCTCCGGCGGGCACTGCGCCTGCCGGCACCCGCACCCCCATCCAGCTACGACTAGGTTCGCTGCGCTCACCAAATCTTCGCATCCTTCCCCCATCAAGGGGGAAGGATAGGGCACTACCCTTTGAAGCCTTGCGCGATCACGTACCACTCCGACGAATCCTTGCGACTCGCGGGCGGCTTGGCGTGCTTTACCGTAGTGAAGTGCTGCTTGAGCAGCGCGAGCAGCTGGGTATCGGTGCCTCCGGCCAGGACCTTGGCGACGAAGGCGCCGCCGGGCGCCAGCGTCGCGATGGCGAAGTCCGCCGCGGTCTCGACCAGGCCCATCGTGCGCAAGTGGTCGGTCTGCTTGTGGCCGACGGTGTTTGCCGCCATGTCCGAGAGGACCAGGTCCGGCGCGCCCTCCAGCGCCGCTTCGAGCGCCGCGGGCGCCTCGTCGGCCATGAAGTCCATCTGGAACAAGGTCACGCCCTCGAGCGGCTCGGTGGGCAGCAGATCGATGCCCACGACCTTGGCCTTGGGGCAGCGCTGACGCAGGATCTGGCTCCAGCCGCCCGGCGCGACGCCCAGGTCGACCGCGCGCGTCACGCCCTTGAGCAGCGCGAACTTGTCGTCGAGCTCGGCCAGCTTGTAGGCGGCGCGGCTGCGATAGCCGTCGGCCCGCGCCTGTTTGACGTAGGGATCGTTGATCTGGCGCGACAGCCAGCGCGCCGAGCTGGCCGTGCGCTTCTTCGCAGTGCGCAGCCGCTCGCCGGGATCGCGGCCCGATCGGCTCATGACAGGTTACTCATGGCGGGCCCTTAGCCCAGATCCCGCGTGCGGCGAAGCTCGGCGCGCATTTTCTCGCCCTGCCCGTTGGCGGCGATCAGACTGCGCAGGATGCCCTCGCGGATGCCGCGGTCGGCGACGCCGAGCCGGTCGGCCGGCCAGACGTCGAGAATCGCCTCGAGGATGGCGCAACCCGCAACGACCAGGTCGGCGCGCTCGCGGCCGATGCAGGGCAGCTCGCGCCGCTCGAAGATCGACATCGAGGACAGCCGTGTCGAGATCGACCGCATCGAATCGGCCGGCACGATCAGCCCGTCGACGGCGCGACGATCGTATTGCGGCAGATCGAGATGCAGGCTGGCGAGCGTGGTGACCGTGCCGCTGGTACCGAGCAGCCGCAGCGGCCCGTTGCCTGCGTCCTGCGCGCGGAACCGCGTCGCCCGGTCGGCGAACGGCGCGAAGCTGTCGCTGACCAGTTCGCGCATGCGCACGTAGCGCGCGGCGCGCGACGCCTGGCTATCGCCTTCGGCGCCGCAGGTCTCGGACAGCGAGACCACGCCCCAGGGCACCGACTGCCAGTCGAGGATGCGCGGCACCGGCGCGGTGCTGTCGATCAGCACGAGCTCGGTCGAGCCGCCGCCGATGTCGAAGATCATTGCCGGGCCCTCGCCCGGCTCGAGCAGGATGTGGCAGCCGAGCACCGCCAGCCGCGCCTCCTCGCGCGCGCTGATGATGTCGAGCGCGATGCCCGTCTCCTCGCGCACGCGTTCGATGAAAGCCTCGCCGTTGCTCGCGCGGCGGCAGGCCTCGGTGGCGACCGAGCGCGCGAGCTGGACCGAGCGGCGGCAGAGCTTGTCGGCGCAGACGTGGAGCGCGGCGAGCGCGCGGTCCATCGCCGCCTGGCTCAGCAGGCCGGTCTGCGCGAGCCCCTCCCCCAGCCGCACGACGCGGCTGAAGGCATCGATGACGACGAAATTCTCGCCCGAAGGCCGGGCGATCAGCAGGCGGCAGTTGTTGGTGCCGAGATCGATCGCGGCATAGGCCTGCCGCGGGCCGATGCCCTGTCGTTGCGCGGGAACCGCCTGTCCGCTGGGCGGATCATTCCCGTACGGTCCATCGCCGGCACGCTGCTGGGGTGACGTCGAGGGCGCGCAATTGCGAACGTCGGCATTGCGCTCGTTCGTCGTCGCGTCCCTGTCGCCCGTAACCCCTGTGCGTCTTGCCGGCGGAAACTGTTCCGCCATAGTCTAAGCACTCGTTATCGTTTTCCCGCCGATTGCGACGGGTACCTGACACGATGCTAGCCGCAGTGCGGCAAAGGGGCAAGAGGACCGCTTGACGCGGCTGCCGGACATGCTTAGAGGCACCCGCCTGTTGCCCCGTCGTCTAATGGTAAGACTACGGATTCTGATTCCGTCTATCGAGGTTCGAATCCTCGCGGGGCATCCAGCTTCTCCCTTATTTTCAGTATCGTAGCGAACCAGGGCAGAGACTGTCGCTGGCCGGCGCTCACGGACGATTTCCGGCATTTCACGCGGTTTTCGCGGCTCGCCGACGGCGCCTTGCAACATCGACGCGACATGGGCAGCCAGGCGAGATTCGATCTCGGCCCCATCCCACTCGGCAGGGGGCTAGCTCACCCCGTTCAGGAACAGCTTGGTTCGGTAGGCGATCTGCCGTTCGATCTCGGCATCGTCGGATCCGTGCCAGACCCGCGCCTGGAAGGCGCCGTCCACCACCAGCAGCATGAACGCCTTCGCGGCGTCCTCGGGATTCGCCAAAGCCAGTCGACGCCGAAACAGCGCGACCAGATAGGCCATTGCCCGCCGCTCGGTCCGTTCGGACAGATAGGTGCCGATCTCGGGCATGCGGATGACTTCGGCATGCGCGATCCGGGTCAGGCGCATGCCCGACGCGCTCGTCGCATGGCCGACCATCAGCCGCGCAACGCCGAGCATCGTCTCCGGGAAATCGTCGGTCTCGGCCGCGCGTAGCTGTTCTTCGGGCACCACCCAATCATCGATCGCCCGCTGCAACGCGGCCTTGAACAGCGTGATCTTGTCGCCGTAGCGCGCATAGACCGTCCGCCGTGCCATGCCGAGGTCGTCGATGATCGCCTCGATCGTCGTGCCTGCGAAGCCGCGCTCGAGGAACAGATCGAGCGCATGGTCGAGCAGTTCGCGGTTCCGCGCCTCGGTCTGCGCGCGCGAGGGCCTGCCTGGCCCCCCCCCGCCTTCGCGGCGAGCTTTCGCCGGCTTGCCGGTGAACAGCGGCGTGTCGCTTTCGACCTTCATGGCTCCGTCCTGCTGCGACAGCGGCAGAGGGTCAAGCATAAATAAGAATGATCCATGACATTTATTATTGAATCGACTCAGTCGGCGCGATAGCCCTGTGGCGAGAGGAGAGCGACGATGACGACGAGACCCGGCGCGGTGATCGACCAAGGCCCGCTGATCGCGGAGATCGATTTCGCCGCTTTCGCCATGCGCGTCTCGACCGCGCGCTATCATGCGGCCGACCATCATCGCCGCGAACGCGAGCGGCTGTGGATGCGGGTCTGGCAAGCGGCGGGGCGTGCCTACGACATCCCCGAGGCGGGCGACTGGATGGAGTACCGCCTGTTCGACCAGTCCTTCCTGATCGTGCGCGGACGCGATGACCGGATTCGCGGCTTCGTCAACGCCTGCCGCCATCGCGGCAATGCCCTCTGCGAAGGGAAAGGCCGGTCCGCACGCTTCACCTGCCCTTATCACAACTGGTCCTATGGGCTCGACGGCAAGCTGCTCGCGGTCGCCAAGCCGGATTTCGCCGGCAGCCTCGAAGATTTCGTCGGTTGCAAGGACGAGTTGGGCCTGGTCGAGGTACCGATCGAGTGCTTCGCCGGCTTCGTCTTTCTCAATCCCGACCGCGCGGCCGCACCGCTGCGCGAATTCCTCGGCGAGATCGCCGATCTTCTTGCGCCCTACCGGCTCGAGGAGATGATCCCCGCCGGCCTCAACGTGCGCGAAGCGCTCGAGTGCAACTGGAAGGTCGTGATGGATGCCTTTCAGGAGGGCTACCACATTCAGGCGGTCCACCCCGAACTGGTCGCGGCGATGGACGAATCCCAGGAACGCTATGGCTTCTTCGGCGATCACAGTGTCGCCACGGGCCCCTTCGGCGCGGCGAACCTGGAGGCTTTCGGGCCCGAAAGTCAGGCCGCATCGATCCGCGGCCTGCCTGCGACCTTCCCCGGCGTCATCGAAGTGCTGCCGCGCTTCGAGCTGTTGCTCGACGGCCATCGCGACGGCGCGGGCGTGCTCAGCTTCCCCGCAGGCGTCACCGGCCGACTATTGCTACAGCAGGCAACGCGCGAGACGCTCGAGGCCAAGGGACTGGACGTGTCGGATCTCACCGACACGCAGATGAGCGACAACCATTTCCACCTGGTATTCCCCAACCTGTTCATGACCATCCGCGCGGGCGAGGCGACGGTGATCCTGTCCACGCCGCACCCCGACGGCGATCCGGGCCGCTGCCACTGGCTGGTGCAGAACCTGATGTGGCTGCCGCCCGATGAACGCGCCGCCAAGCGCGAACCTCTTCGCGAAGTCCCGGAGGGCGAACACGTCCCCTACTTCCTCGCGCTCGAGCAGGACTGGGAGATGATGCAGCGCCAACAGCGCGGTCTGCGCAATGCGGGCCTCGATCACATGGCGCTGACCCGGCAGGAAGTGCGCCTGGCCCATTACCATTCGGTGCTCGATGGCTGGGTGGGCGAGACCGAACCCATGCCGAAACACACGTCGACACATACAGGGGAGAGACCATGACGCAGATCGTAACTGCCACCGCGACCAACCACGAGCTGGGCCCGCTGACGCAGGTCGTCAACCGCTTCACCGCGGCGCAGGGCGCGGTTCTGGCGACCGGGGTCACCTCGGCGGCCGACTATGCTCCCGTCGCGGAATTCGTCGCGGTCGAAGAGTTCAAGCGGGTCGGCGCCTATCTCGAAGAGCTCGACTGGTCGGCCTATACCGAATTCCTCACCGGCTGGGCGCGCGGGGGCACGCAGTTCGAGTTCACCCAGTTCCACATCACCGAAGTGGGCGACGCCGTGTTTCAGGAGATCGAGGAGCGCCACCAGCGCGGTGACCAGTTCATCCGAAAGAACGTGATCGCGGTCTATCGCTTCACCCCGGAAGGCAAGATCCGCCACCTCGACATTTACGAGCAGGCGAAGGACAGCGGCGATTGGATCAAGGATGCGGCCAAGGCGGCCATGGCCTAGCGGAAGGTCCAGCGCTGCCCCTG